>NZ_JBSFTY010000043.1:0-78545 GCF_053591515.1 Streptomyces sp. NPDC003011 | reverse complement strand
GGCGTAGACGGCCACGCTCGCGATCCCGGCGTCCCGGCAGGCCCGGGCCACGCGGACAGCGATTTCGCCACGGTTGGCGATGAGCACCTTGCGCACGATTGAGGCTCCCTCCTTGAAACAAGCCGAGTTTAGGGACTGCCGACACGACACTTCGACCCGTCCCCCGTGGTGAGCTTGCCCACACGGAGCGTGATACGAGGCTCGCTCGACCGTGAAATCCCTTGTCGCACCTCGGTACGCAGGACTCCTCCGGGAAACCCTAGCCCTCCTGTGTGGTCAAGGTCTCTGTAGTGGCGTGCTGCGGCCCACTGGGTTTCTTTGTGGAGTCCCTACGAATGGCCCAATGATTCTTTGCCCTTCGCCGGACTCTTGTCCCCGCGTTTACCGGTTAGTAGCGTTCCCGATGTCCCGAACGTACGTGAGGTCACGGCAGCCCTGCTCGGACCGCAGTCGAAGGTGGGTGGACCCGTGGTCGTGCGCAGGCCGGTGGCATGGGCCGTGGCGGTCGTGCTCTTCGCGGAGGCACTCGGCGTGGCCGCGCTGAACTGGTTCCTCGGGATCGTCGTCGACCGGCAGGACATGTCCCTGGCGGGTCTCGACCCGGACATGATGTCCACGTCGTCGAAGATCGGCGGGATCCTCTTCGGTCTCTACTTCGGCTTCTGCGGCCTGGTCGCGCTGCTGGTCGCGCTGCGCGACCGCGCGCCCGTCGGCTTCGGCCGCATCCTGCTGATCAGCGCGGCCGTGGTGCACGGCCTGCTCGGCGCGTTCGCGTGGGGGCTGATGGGCTGGCCCGAGTTCCTGTTCATGGTGGTGGTGCTCGCCCTGATCGTGCTGCTGCTGATGACGTACGACCTCCCGGGCGCGCCCGCCGACGCGACGGTGCCGCCCGCCGATGCCACGCCGGGCGGCACCAGGGGCGACGGCGGCTCCCCGGTCACGCCCGCGCCGGCGGCGCCCGGCACGCACTGATCACGGGGCCCTGATCGCGGGCCCCGTTCAGGGCGGCGTGGTCACCGCTCCCGCGGTGTCCACAGGTCGGTGATCCCGACGCCCAGTTCGGCCAGCAGGCGGCGGACCAGGGGCAGGCTGATGCCGATCACGTTGCCGTGGTCGCCCTCGATGCCGTCGACGAACGGGGCCGAGCGGCCGTCCAGGGTGAACGCCCCGGCCACGCGGAGGGGTTCGCCCGTGGCGACGTACGCGGCGATCTCCTCGTCGGTCGGCTCGCCGAAGCGGACGACGGTGGAGGCGGTGGCGGAGACGTACCGTCCGCTGACCGTGTCGTGGACGCAGTGGCCGGTCTGGAGCGTCCCGGCGCGGCCGCGCATCGCCTTCCAGCGGGCGGTGGCCTCCTCGGCGTCCGCGGGCTTGCCCAGCGCCTCGCCGTCCAGGTCGAGCACCGAGTCGCAGCCGATCACCAGGGCGCCCTCGGCCTCGGGCCTCGCCGCCACCACGGAGGCCTTCGCCTCGGCCAGGGCGCGTGCCAGCTCGGCGGGGGTCGGCGCGGTGACGGCGTCCTCGTCGACGCCGCTCACGATCACCTCGGGGTCGAGTCCGGCCTGGCGCAGCAGTCCGAGCCGGGCGGGGGACTGGGAGGCGAGGACGAGTCGGCGGCGCGGCTGATCAGTCATACGGTCAGCGTATCGGCGGTCCGCCGGACGGGTCTCATCTCACCCCGATCACGATCATCGCCAGCACCATCGCCAGGGCCATGAGAACGCCCAGCCGCCGCAGCATGGCCTGCGTGTCGCGCAGTTCCTGGGGCGGCTCGTTCTCGGGGTCGGACCACAGCATGGTTTCGAGCTTGCGGGGATTTCGTGGAGGGCGCCTGAGTACGCGTACTCAACTTCACCGCGTCAGCCAGGGCCGCTGCAAACGGGTCTGCGGTTCCGTTACTCTAAAGGAACTTCAGTCCCGTTTGGAGAGGGCGTGTCATGTTCACCGCTGCCTGGATCGCGTCACCCCAGCTGCCCAGCGAAGGCTTCACCCCCAACTGGTCCCGGGAGGGCTTCTGGCGCCAGTCCGTGCGTCAGGCCGTCCGGCTGACGGCAGGGGGCGGGCGGCTCCGGGTGCGCCTGTCGAACGCGTACGGCAGCTCTGCCGTCCGGGTCGCGGGGGCCACGGTCGGCCGTACGGCCACGGGGGCGGGGGTCGAGCCGGGGTCGCTGCGGCGGCTCACCTTCCAGGGCGCCGCGCACACCGGGATCCCGGCGCGGGGAGAGGCCGTCAGTGACACGGCAGCGCTCGCCGTGGCGGCGGGGGAGCGGGTGACGGTCACGCTGCACTTCGACGCGGCCACCGGGCCCGCGACCTTCCACGCGCAGGCCTTCACGGCGAGCCACCGGGGGCAAGGGGACCTGCTGGACGACGTCGGCGCGGAGGGGTTCGACGCGGTGACCGAGTCCTGGTACTTCCTGTCCGGCGTCGAGGTCGACGCCGGCCGCACGGACGGGATCGCCCTGTTCGGCGACTCCGTCACCGACGGGTTCGGCTCGACGCCGGGCACCGACCGCCGCTGGTCGGACGCGCTCGCCGCGCGGACGGGGCGGCCCGTCCTCAACGCCGGGATCGGCGGGAACCTGCTGCTCAACGACTCCGCGTGGTACGGGGAGAAGGGCGTCCACCGCTTGCGGCGGGACGTGCTGGAGCAGGCGGGTGTGGACACGCTGGTCGTCCTGCACGGGCTGAACGACATCGGGTTCAGCGAGACGGACGAGCAGCCGACGTACCACCCGGCACCGGTGGTCGAGGCGGAGGAGATCATCGCCGGGTACCGGGAGCTGATACGCCAGGCGCGGCGCCGGGCGCTGCGGGTGATCGGCTGCACCCTGCTGCCCTTCGGCGGCTCGGACCACTGGGGCGAGCACGCGGCCGGGGTGAGTCGCGAGGTCGCCCGGTGGGTCCGGTGCGCGGGGGAGTACGACGCGGTCGTCGACCTCCACCGCGCCCTGGCCGATCCGGCGGACCCGGACCGGCTGCGGGCGTCGTACGACTTCGGCGATCACCTGCACCCGAACGACGCCGGGTACGAGGTGATGGCCGAAGCGGTGGCGGGCCGTCTGTAGCCGCGGGTGCGCGGGGGTGGGCCGCGCAGTCCCCCGCGCCCCCGGGGGGTCGGCCTCAGCCCGGCCAGTACGTGCGGCTCCATGCCGTCGGGCCCGGCTGCGGCAGGCGCTGGGCCGCGATGCGGGACGGGTCCGACCAGGCGTCCTCGGGCTCGGGCGCGCCGGACGGCGTGGCCTGTGCCGCCGCGGCGCGGGCGCGGACCACCGCCAGGGCGGCGGCCAGCTCCTCCGGGGTCGGGTTGCCCCGTACGACCTTGATCGTCATGACGGCTCCCAGTCGGTCGTGGGCTAGAGGGGGATGTTGCCGTGCTTCTTCGGGGGCAGGGATTCCCGCTTGGTGCGCAGTTGACGCAGGCCCCGTACGACGTGCCGGCGGGTGTCCGACGGCATGATCACGGAGTCGACGTAGCCGCGCTCGGCCGCGATGTAGGGGTTGAGGAGGGCGTCCTCGTACTCCTGGATGAGCCGGGCCCGGGTCGCCTCCAGGTCGCCGGCGGCCTCCGCCTCGGCGATCGTGCGGCGGTGCAGGATGTTGACCGCGCCCTGGGCGCCCATCACGGCGATCTGGGCGGTCGGCCAGGCGAGGTTGAGGTCGGCGCCGAGGTGCTTGGAGCCCATGACGTCGTAGGCGCCGCCGAAGGCCTTGCGGGTGATGACGGTGATGAGCGGGACGGTGGCCTCGGCGTAGGCGTAGATCAGCTTGGCGCCGCGGCGGATGATGCCGTCGTGCTCCTGGTCGACGCCGGGCAGGAAGCCGGGGACGTCCACGAACGTGAGCACCGGGATGTTGAAGGCGTCGCAGGTGCGGACGAAACGGGCCGCCTTCTCGCTGGCCTTGATGTCGAGGCAGCCCGCGAACTGCATCGGCTGGTTGGCGACGATGCCGACGGGCCGGCCCTCGACCCGGCCGTACCCGGTGAGGATGTTCGGCGCGTACAGCGGCTGCGTCTCGAAGAACTCGGCGTCGTCCAGGACGTGTTCGATCACCGTGTGCATGTCGTACGGCTGGTTCGCGCTGTCCGGGACGATCCGGTCCAGCTCGCGGTCCTCGTCGGTGACGGCGAGGTCCGCCTCCTCCGGGAACGCCGGCGCCTCGCTGAGGTTGTTGGACGGCAGGTACGACAGCAGCTGCTTGATGTACTCGACGGCGTCCTTCTCGTCCCCGGCCATGTGATGGGCCACGCCGGAGGTCGAGTTGTGCGTACGGGCGCC
Source organism: Streptomyces sp. NPDC003011 (assembly GCF_053591515.1). Classification (NCBI taxonomy): domain Bacteria; kingdom Bacillati; phylum Actinomycetota; class Actinomycetes; order Kitasatosporales; family Streptomycetaceae; genus Streptomyces; species Streptomyces sp. NPDC003011. The sequence continues at coordinate 74,265 of NZ_JBSFTY010000043.1, read as the reverse complement.
GCCCAGCTCCTCGAAGCCGACGTCCTCGCCGGTGACCGTCTTGATGACGTCCGGGCCGGTGATGAACATGTGCGAGGTCTGGTCGACCATGACCGTGAAGTCGGTGATCGCCGGGGAGTACACGGCACCGCCCGCGCAGGGGCCGACGACCAGACTGATCTGCGGGATGACGCCCGAGGCGTGGGTGTTGCGGCGGAAGATCTCGCCGTACGCGCCGAGCGAGGCGACACCCTCCTGGATACGGGCGCCGCCGGAGTCGTTGATGCCGATGACCGGACAGCCCGTCTTGAGGGCGAAGTCCATCACCTTGACGATCTTCTGGCCGTAGACCTCGCCCAGCGCCCCGCCGAAAACGGTGAAGTCCTGGGAGAAGACGGCGACCGGACGGCCGTCGACGGTGCCGTATCCGGTGACGACACCGTCCCCGTACGGGCGGTTGGTGTCCAGGCCGAAGCTGGTGGAGCGGTGCCGCGCGAACTCGTCGAGCTCGACGAACGACCCCTCGTCCAGCAGCAGGTCGATCCGTTCACGGGCCGTCAGCTTGCCCTTGGCGTGCTGCTTCTCGACGGCGCGTGCGGAGCCGGCGTGCGTCGCTTCTTCGATACGGCGCTGGAGATCCGCGAGCTTGCCCGCGGTCGTGTGGATGTCGATCCCTGGGATCTCGTGACGCTCTTCCGGCTCGGACATCGGGATGGGCTCCCTGCCTGCTCAAAAGGGGGGACGGTTACTCATCCGTAGCGTAGTGGGGTGCCTACCGTTCGGCAGTGCGGCGTTTACCACACCTAGGGTGGCTTGCATGACGCCGCGAGATGCCTCAGACGCGAACGACAGCCGGTGGTCCGACCTGGACCGCCCGCCCCTCAACGGAGCCGCCCTGCGCCGGGCGCTGGTGCGGGAGGGCGGACTGTGGTCCGGGGTCGAGGTGGTGCAGCGGACCGGCTCCACCAACTCCGACCTGGTCACCCTGGCGGCCGCGGGCAAGGCGGCCGAGGGCGCGGTCGTCGTCGCGGAGGAGCAGTCGGCCGGGCGGGGACGCCTGGACCGGCAGTGGACGGCACCGGCGCGCTCCGGCCTGTTCTTCTCCGTGCTGCTGCGGCCCAGCGAGGTGCCGGTGGCCCGCTGGGGGTGGCTGCCGCTGCTGACCGGTGTGGCGGTGGCGACGGGGCTGGCGCGGGCGGCCGGTGTGGACACGGCACTCAAGTGGCCCAACGACCTGCTGGTGACCGTGGACGGCGAGGAGCGCAAGACCGGCGGGATCCTGGCCGAGCGGGCCGGGGACGGCGGGGTGGTCGTCGGCGTCGGCATCAACGTCACCCTGCGGGCCGACGAGCTGCCGGTGCCGCAGGCGGGCTCACTGGCGCTCGCGGGGGCGGTGAGCACGGACCGGGATCCCCTGCTGCGCGGTGTGCTCCGTTCCGTGGAGCAGTGGTACGCGAAGTGGCGGGCGGCGAACGGGGACCCCGCCCTCAGTGGCTTGCAGGAGGCGTACGCGGCGGGCTGCGCGACCCTCGGGCGGACGGTGCGGGCCCAGTTGCCGGGAGACCGGTCGGTGGTCGGGGAGGCGGTGGCGATCGACGGGGACGGGAGGCTGGTGATCGCGACCGGGGAGGGCGTGCAGGAGCCGGTGGGAGCGGGCGACATCGTGCACCTGCGACCGGCGTAGCGGCCGGCAGCCCCGCCCCCGGACCCCCGGCCCGGGCCCGCCCGGCACCCGGCTCGGCCGCACGGCAGGCGCACCTCGGCAGGACCGCCGCGGACACTCGCGGAGTGAGCTGGCGCACACCTGCCGTAAAGTGAAGGCCGGTCGATACCTGACCGTGGCAGATCGGAAGGGCAGCAGGCGTGACCGTCGACGACACGGGCTCCGGCGCGGACGCGGACGGCCGGGTGGACCCTCCTTCCCACTCGACATCGTTCGAGCGGGAGGACCCGCACGCCGCCGACTCCGGCGAGGACCCGCTCGCCCTGCGCATCGAACAGCTGATCCTCGGCGCCGAGCGGCGCTACACCCCCTTCCAGGCGGCCCGCAGCGCCGGTGTCTCCGTCGAGCTGGCCACCCGCTTCTGGCGGGCGATGGGCTTCGCCGACATCGGCCAGGCCAGGGCGCTCACCGAGGCCGACGTGCTCGCGCTGCGCCGGCTCTCCGGTCTCGTCGAGGCGGGACTGCTCAGCGAGGCGATGGCCGTGCAGGTGGCCCGGTCGACCGGGCAGACCACCGCGCGGCTGGCCGAGTGGCAGATCGACTCGTTCCTGGAAGGGCTGACCGAGCCCCCGGAACCCGGTATGACGCGCACCGAGGTGACGTACCCGATCATCGAGCTGCTCCTGCCGGAACTGGAGGAGTTCCTCGTCTACGTCTGGCGCCGTCAGCTCGCCGCCTCGGCCGGGCGGGTCATCCAGACCGCCGACGACGAGGAGATGGTCGACCGGCGCCTGGCCGTCGGCTTCGCCGACCTGGTCGGGTTCACGCGGCTGACCCGCCGGATGGAGGAGGAGGAGCTCGGCGAACTGGTCGAGGCCTTCGAGACCACCGCCGCCGACCTGGTCGCCGCGCGCGGCGGACGGCTCGTCAAGACGCTCGGCGACGAGGTGCTGTACGCCGCCGACGACGCGGGCGTGGCCGCCGAGATCGCACTGCGCCTGATCGAGACGATGGCGAACGACGACACCATGCCCGAGCTGCGCGTCGGCATCGCCTTCGGCACGGTGACCACCCGGATGGGCGATGTCTTCGGTACGACGGTGAACCTCGCCTCCCGGCTGACGTCGATAGCTCCCCGGGACGCCGTCCTCGTCGACAGCGCCTTCGCGCAGGAACTGATCCGCACCGGGGAGGCGCCGGCCTCCGAGGCGGAGGCGGCCGAGGCCGCGGCCGCCGCGGAGAAGGAGGGCGAGGAGCCGCCGGCGTACCGCTTCGCGCTCCAGCCGATGTGGCAGCGGCCGGTGCGCGGGCTCGGCGTGGTCGAGCCGTGGCTGCTCACGCGGCGGAGCGTGGAGCCGTAGCGGGAACCGCGGCCCGTGCGGGTGCGCTCGGCCCGGCGGTCCTCTCAGCCGCGCCGGAGCGGTGAGTCCAGGCACAGGCCGATGACCGGCACGCACAGGTCCGGCCGGTGGGGCCGGGCGGGTGGCTCGGGCGCCGGTGAGGCCGGGGTCGGGCTCGGTGCGGAGGGCGGGGCCGGGCGCGGGGCGGTGGGGCCGGCCGGTTCCGGTGTCCGGGGTGCGGTGGTGGCCGCGGGGGCGCCGGGCGGGTCCGGGGCGTCCGGGACGGCCGTGGTGCCGGGCGCGGGTCCCGACGGTGACGCGGCCGTGGCCGGAGTCGGAGCGAGGGACACACCCGGCAGCGGGGTCGCGCCCGCACCGCCCAGTGGCGAGGTCGCCGACGGGCTCACCTCCGGGACCGTCCCGGCCCTCGCGGCGGCGTCGGTCGCCCGGCCCGCGTCCGGGCCGGTGGCGGTGGCGGTGCCCGGGGCGTCCGGAAGGGGTCCGGCCTGCGCGGTGCCCGGACCGCCGACGTGGGAGTCGGACGTCAGCCGTACGAGACTCAGCACACCCGCGGCCAGCGCGAGGCCTCCCGCGGTGAGCAGCAGTCCGCGGGGGCGGGGCTTGCGGTGACGGCCGCGGGGCGCCTGGAGCCGGGGTCCGGCCCCGAGACCGGTGCCGTCGTCGTACGACTCGGGTGCGGTCGTCGCGGCTCGCGCGGTGGCTCTGTCCGGCTTCGTCGGCGTGTCCGTCGTCGTCATCGCGATCCCTCCCCAGGCGCGCGCCCCCGATGCGCCGCGCGGCGCACGCACGGTATGCGCTGCCGTGGGCGGCGTGGTGGGGGTTGGCAGGAATGTTCACTCGAACGGGGGGTCGGGCGTGGCCGCGGTAACCGGAGGCCGGCCCTGCCCTTCCTCCCGCGCGGATCGGCTGCGATGATCGGAGCGCCAGTTGTTAACCGTCGTTAACGGGTGACCGGGAGGGTGTCATGAGCGAGGAGCGGTTCGGGGAGTTCGTGTCGGTGCGGCGGCACGAGCGGGGACACGTCGCGGAGCTGGCCCTGGACCGGCCCAAGGCCATGAACGCGGTCTCGACGGCGATGGCCCGCTCCCTCACGGCGGCCTGTGCCGCGCTGGGCGAGGACAGGGACGTCCGCGTGGTCGTGCTGACCTCGACGCACGAGCGGGCCTTCTGCGTCGGGGCCGACCTGAAGGAGCGCAACTCCCTGAGCGACGCCGAGCTGGTGCGGCAGCGGCCGGTGGCCCGGGGCGCGTACACCGGGGTGCTGGAGCTGCCGGTGCCGACGATCGCGGCGGTGCACGGGTACGCCCTCGGCGGCGGTTTCGAACTGGCGCTCGCCTGCGACCTGATCGTGGCGGACCGGACGGCCGTGCTGGGGCTGCCCGAGGTGTCGGTCGGGGTGATCCCGGGCGGGGGCGGTACGCAGTTGCTGCCGCGCCGGGTCGGGGCGGCCCGGGCGGCCGAGCTGATCTTCACGGCGCGGCGGGTGGAGGCCGCGGAGGCGCGGGAGCTGGGGCTCGTGGACGTGCTGGTGGAGACCGGCCGGGACCGGGAGGAGGCGCTGGCGACGGCGGGCCGGATCGCGGCGAACTCCCCGGTGGGCCTGCGCGCGGCGAAGCGGGCGCTGCGGCTCGGACACGGTCTGGACCTGCGGGCCGGACTGGAGGTCGAGGACGCGGCGTGGCGGTCGGTGGCGTTCTCGGGGGACCGGGCGGAAGGGGTGGCGGCCTTCAACGAGAAGCGCGCACCGCAGTGGCCGGGGGAGTAGCCGGCCCGTGCGCGGACCCGGCTCGTCCGCGGGCGGGCGGCGCGTCACCGTGCCGGTACCCGGGGACGCACCTGTTCGCCACATCAATGTCCCGTTTGGGGTGAATCGTCCCTAGCCTGGACTGATGGGTGAGGACAGGCGGCTCGCGGCCGTGGTCGCTTTGGCGCAGGGCATGGCGGCGGCCCGCAGCTCGCGGGAGGTGTGGCGGGCTGCCGCCGGCGGGGCGTGCCGCGCGCTCGGCGGGAGCTTCGCCGCCCTGTCGGTGTGGGAGCGCGACCTCGGCCGGCTGCGGGTCCTCGTCAACGTGGGGGAGCGGGCCGAGGACGAGGAGGAGTACCCGGACGACGAGGCCTACCCGGTGCACCAGTTCGCCGAGATCACCGAGTTCCTGCACGAGCGGTGGGCCGGGGGCGGCGAGCCCGACGCCTGGGTGGAGACCGCGGAGGGGCCGGCCGCCGGACGCCGGCCCGGATACGTCCACCAGCGTGTCGCCGCCCTGCGCCGGCGCCGGCGCGGCTGCTGTGTCGTCGCGCCGATCGTGCAGCACGGGCGGGCCTGGGGCGAGCTGTACGTCGCCCGTCCGGTCGGGGCTCCCGTCTTCGACCGCGGCGACGCCGACTTCGCCACCGTCCTGGCCTCCGTCGTGGCCGCCGGTATCGCCCAGACCGAGCGGCTGGAGGAGGTGCGGCGGCTGGCGTTCACCGACGCCCTCACCGGCCTCGCCAACCGCCGCGCCGTCGACTCCCGCCTGGACGAGGCCGTCGAGCGGCACCGCAGGGAAGGGGTCGTGGTCAGCCTCGTCGTCTGTGATCTCAACGGGCTCAAGCGGGTCAACGACACCCGCGGGCACGCCGTCGGCGACCGGCTCCTGGAACGGTTCGGGTCGGTCCTGTCGCTGTGCGGTGCCATGCTGCCCGGCACGCTCGCCGCCCGCCTGGGCGGGGACGAGTTCTGTCTGCTCGCGGTCGGGCCGCCCGCCGACGCGGTGGTGGAGGCGGCCGGCGAACTCTGCCGCCGGGCCGCCGAGCTGGAGCTGGGAGAGGGCGTCGCCTGCGGGGTCGCGTCCACCGAGGACCCCATCGGGCCGGTGGGCTCGGCCCGCCGGCTGTTCCGGCTCGCCGACGCGGCCCAGTACCGGGCCAAGGCCGAACGGTCCCCCGGGCCGGTCGTGGCCGGCCGGGCGGGCCCCGACGACCCGGTGGTACGGCTGGCCGACTCGCCCTCCGCCGAGCGGACCGCCGAGCGCCGCCGGTTCCGGGGGCGGCACTGAGGAGGCCGCGTCGGTGTGACGTACGGGTAAGGGGCGAACCCGCCCCCCACTGGTGACATCCTCGAATTCACTGCGTACGCTCCTGAATATGGATATGCACACTGTGGTGGTGGGGACGCGCGGGGTCACCGCGTCCGACGTTCTCGCCGTGGCGCGCGCCGGCGCCCGGGTCCAGCTCTCCGAGGAGGCGGTCGCGGCCCTCGCCGCCGCTCGCGCGATCGTGGACCAGCTCGCGGCCAAGCCCGACCCCGTCTACGGCGTGAGCACCGGCTTCGGTGCCCTGGCGACCCGGCACATCAGCCCGGAGCTGCGGGCGCAGCTCCAGCGCAACATCGTCCGCTCGCACGCCGCCGGCATGGGGCCCCGGGTCGAGCGTGAGGTCGTGCGCGCGCTGATGTTCCTGCGGCTGAAGACCGTCTGCTCCGGACGCACCGGCGTCCGCCCCGAGGTCGCGCAGACCATGGCCGACGTCCTGAACGCCGGCATCACCCCGGTCGTCCACGAGTACGGTTCCCTCGGCTGCTCCGGCGACCTGGCCCCGCTGTCCCACTGTGCCCTGACGCTCATGGGGGAGGGTGACGCAGAGGGCCCGGACGGGACCGTACGGCCCGCCGGCGAACTCCTCGCCGAGCACGGCATCGCCCCCGTCGAACTGCGCGAGAAGGAGGGCCTCGCGCTCCTCAACGGCACCGACGGCATGCTCGGCATGCTGGTCATGGCCCTGGCCGACCTGGACACGCTCTACACGTCGGCCGACATCACCGCCGCCCTGTCGCTGGAGGCGCTCCTCGGCACCGACAAGGTCCTCGCCCCCGAGCTGCACGCCATCCGCCCGCACCCGGGGCAGGGGGCCGCCGCCGCCAACATGCTGGCCGTGCTGGCGGGTTCGGAGCTCACCGGCCACCACCAGGACGACGCGCCCCGCGTCCAGGACGCCTACTCCGTGCGCTGCGCCCCGCAGGTCGCCGGCGCCGGACGGGACACGCTCGCGCACGCCCGGCTGGTGGCCGAGCGGGAGCTGGCGTCGGCGGTCGACAATCCCGTCGTCCTGCCCGACGGGCGCGTGGAGTCGAACGGCAACTTCCACGGCGCCCCGGTGGCGTACGTCCTCGACTTCCTCGCCATCGCGGCCGCCGACCTGGCCTCCATCGCCGAGCGCCGCACCGACCGGCTGCTCGACAAGAACCGCAGCCACGGTCTGCCGCCGTTCCTCGCCGACGACCCCGGCGTCGACTCGGGTCTGATGATCGCCCAGTACACGCAGGCCGCGCTGGTCAGCGAGATGAAGCGGCTCGCCGTACCGGCGTCCGCGGACTCGATCCCGTCCTCCGCGATGCAGGAGGACCACGTCTCCATGGGCTGGTCGGCCGCCCGCAAGCTGCGCACCGCCGTCGACAACCTCACCCGGGTCATCGCCGTGGAGCTGTACGCCGCCACCCGCGCCGTCGAACTGCGCGAGGGGCTGTCCCCGGCGCCGGCGTCGCGGGCGGTCATCGAGGCCGTCCGCAAGGCGGGGGTGCGCGGGCCCGGTCCGGACCGGTTCCTGGCGCCCGACCTGGCCGCGGCGGACGCGTTCGTGCGCGAGGGGCGGCTGGTCGCGGCGGCGGAGACGGTCACCGGACCGCTGCGGTAGCCGTATCCGGTGCGCAGGGGCCCTGCCGCGGCGCGCGGCAGGGCCCCAACGGTCAGTGCGTCACGCGAGCTTGGCGGCCTGGGCCGTCACGATCTCGGCGGGCACGGTGTACTTGATCTCCTTGCCGCCCAGGGCGGCGAGGCTGAGCGAGTAGTACGTGGCGACGGTGGAGCCGTGACGCACCACCTCCGCGTGCACGGTCGCCTCGCCACCGCCGTCGACCGCGCCGGTCACCGCGAACGCCACCGACTCGCCCGTCGCGGCGGACTTCTCCGCGGCGACCTTGGTGAACTTCTGGGTGTCCTGGCCCGGCGCCGACGCCGTGAACCCGCCCGCGCAGCCCTCGACCGCGTCGCTGACGGCCGTCATGGTCTTCTCGGCGCCGTCGTCCTCGTAGGAGGAGAGGGAGACGATGGTCACCGTGGCGCCCAGTGCGTCCTCGAGCGCGCCCGCGGGGTCCTCGGTCTCCGTGGCCGTGATCTCCTCGGCCGCGGGGCTGGCCATCCGGTTGACGAACGAGCTCTCGTCACCCGGCGCGAACCCGGTGAGCACGTACGCGATCGGCTCGCAGGCGGCGTCCTTGACCGTCACCTCGTCCTTGGACTTGGCGAACTGGTCCGTGGTGTCGGCGGAGTCGACGTCGTAGCCGTCGACGTCGGCCTTCGTGATGATCAGCTTCTCCAGCTCGGCCGAGCTGAGCGTCTTCGCGGCCGTCGTGGCCGTGGCGGAGGACTTGTCCGAGCCCTGCGCCGCGTCCGCGTCGTCCGCATCCCCGCCGCAGCCGGTGATGAGGGCGAGTGACAGTACGCTCACGGTCGCCGTGGCGCCTATCCGCGCCCTCGATGATCTCTTCATGTGCGGACTATGAAGGTTTCGTCAAGAGAACGTCAAGTCGGTTTAGAAGCCGAGATGTTCGCGGCGTACCGAGTAGACCACGAAGCCGGCGCCGAGAGTGAGGAACACCGTTCCGCCGACGACGTACGGCGTGGTGTCGAAGCTGCCGGTGTCGGCGAGCCGGGCGCCGTCCCCGGTCGTCGACGAGGTCTCGGCCGTGACCTGTGCCTGGGTGGTGACCCGTGCCTGGGTGGTGACCCGGGAGACCGGGGCCGCCGCGGGCTCCGTTCTCACCGGGTGGTCGTCTGTCGCGTTCGCGGACGGGACGAACCACAGGGCGCCCAGCAGGGTCCCCGCGGCGGTGGCGGTCAGCAACGGACGGCGAGCGGATGACACGGAATATCGATCCCCTTGTGGTGCTGGCGAATTGGCCGTGTGGGGCGATGTTAGTGAAAGGTGCGGGTCACGGGAAAGTCACGGGAGCGATGAGCCGTACTCTCCGGGCATGAGCACTCCAGAGACATCACGTTTTGTACGCCTTCGCGTGGAACTCGTTCTCGAGGTCGACGACACGGGCGCCGTCACCGAGGCCGCGCTGGGGCGGATCGCGGACGACATCGAGATGCCGGCCGAGGAGCGGAAGCACGCCGAGAGCGCTGTGACGGAAGACACCGCGGAGGCCCTCGCGTATCTCGTGGACCCGTCCGACCTGGTCAGGGCGGTCCCGGGGGTGGACCTCGCGCAGGCCTCCTGGTCCAGCGAGCAGATCGAGTACGACCCCGATTCGCCGGACTGGGACCTCGACGAGGATGATGACGACGAGGACGAGAAAGAAGAGGCGGTCGGCTGAACCGGCTTGGGGAAATCGTGACCCCGGGCGGCAACCGCCGCCCGGGGTTTCGTCGTCTCAGGGGACGCACGGCCCGATATCCGCACCACCCGCCCCGGCGGACGTGGTGTGCCCCACACATCTGAGACATGTGGAACGGGACGAACCGGTCGTAGCGTTGAAGTTTCACTAACGGGGACTCTCAGGTTCTGGGATTTTCGGCAACGATGGAGAAGCGTGTGATGACGGTCGGTAAGCGGCGCAGGGGCCTGACGGTCGCGTCCGCACTGCTCGGCGGTGTGCTGGTGCTCTCGGCGTGTTCCGGTGGCGGCGACGACGCCTCCGCCAACGACGGCGGCGACAGCTCGCAGGCCAAGGTCGACGAGGCCGCGGCGAAGAAGACCTCCGAGGCCCAGATCAAGATCACACCCAAGGACGGCTCGAACAACGCCTCGATCAACAACTCGGCCGCCGTCACCGTGAGCAAGGGCACGCTCACCGAGGTGACGATGACGACCACCGACGGCACCGAGGTCAGCGGCGAGATATCCGCGGACCGGACCAGCTGGAAGCCCAGTGTCCAGCTGGAGCGGTCGACCACCTACAAGCTGGCGGCGGAGGCCAAGGACTCCGAGGGCCGCATCGCCCACGAGAACGCCTCGTTCACCACGGTCTCCCCGGCCAACAGCTTCATCGGCACGTTCACGCCGGACGACGGCGCCACGGTCGGTGTCGGCATGCCGGTGTCGATCAACTTCGACAAGGCGATCACCGACAAGGCGGCGGTCCAGAAGGGCATCACCGTCTCCTCCACCAGCGGGCAGGAAGTCGTCTGCCACTGGTTCAACGCCAACCGCATGGACTGCCGGCCCGACGACTACTGGCAGGAGAACTCCACCGTCACGCTGAAGCTCGCGCTCGACGGTGTCGAGGGTGCCTCCGGTGTCTACGGCGTCCAGCAGAAGACGGTCACCTTCAAGATCGGCCGCAACCAGGTCACGTACGTCGACGCGAAGACCAAGCAGATGAAGGTCACGCAGGACGGCAAGACGGTCAAGACCATCCCGATCTCCGCCGGCTCGCCCGAGAACAAGACGTACGAGGGCCAGATGGTGATCTCCGAGAAGTTCAAGGAGACCCGGATGAACGGCGCGACGGTCGGCTTCACCGACGACGACGGCGAGGGCGAGTACGACATCAAGGACGTGCCGCACGCCATGCGTCTGACCAGCTCCGGCACCTTCCTGCACGGCAACTACTGGGGCGCGAAGTCCATCTTCGGCTCGGTGAACACCAGCCACGGCTGCGTCGGCCTGTCCGACACCAAGGGCGCCGACGACCCGAACACCCCGGCCGCCTGGTTCTACAACAACTCGATCATCGGTGACGTGGTGGTCGTCCAGAACACCGGCGACAAGACGGTCTCGCCGGACAACGGCCTCAACGGCTGGAACATGGACTGGGCGCAGTGGAAGGCGGGTTCGGCCGTCTGAGCCGTTCCGCCTCACCCGAAGTCCACAGCCTGCCGATGCCGCCCCAGGGGCGGCATCGGTGTTTCCGGGGGCCGTCCGCAGTCTTCTCATCCTCCTCTTATGGCTGCCTTATCCCTTCATCACGAGCCGTACCTACCTTGCGGCCATGTTCTTCACCTATCTGAGGCGCGAGCTGCGCCGCCGCAGAAAAGCGGCCCTCGTCGTCGCCTCCGGCCTCGCGCTGGGCATCGCGCTGGTCATCGTGGTCACCTCCGTGTCGTCCGGCATGGGGAAAGCGCAGGACAAGGTCCTCCAGTCGCTGTACGGCCTGGGCACGGACATGACGGTCACCAAGGCGGCCCAGCCGCAGTCGAGCGCCTCCGGGCGTCCGCGCTTCGAGTTCGACGCGCGGGAGGACGGCTCCGACGCGGAGCAGAGCACCGACCGCGTGATGGTCCAGGGCTTCCAGACCCTGTCGACGTCGACCGTCACCAAGGTCGGCGAGCAGAACGGCGTCTCGGACGCGGTCGGCGGACTGAGCCTCCAAGTCATCAAGGTCAGCGGCCAGTTCACCCGCGGCCAGGTCCAGCAGGACGGCGAGAGCGGCGACCAGCAGGGCGCCGCTCCCGGCCAGAACGGCGGCACGGGCGGCCAGCCGCAGGGCGAAGTGCAGGGCGGCGGCGCCGACTTCGACGTCAACAACTACTCCGTCTACGGCACCGACGTCACCGAGCCGGCCCTCGGCCCGCTGACCTCCTCCGAGATCACCAGCGGTCGTACGTTCCAGGCCGCGGAGACCGACGCCGAGGTCGCCGTCGTCGACTCGGCGTACGCCAAGGAGAAGAAGCTCAAGGTCGGCTCCACGGTCACCATCAAGAGCGTCACGTACAAGGTCATCGGCATCGCGACCGCCGACAGCGGTGACCCGGCCGCCAACGTCTACATCCCGCTCCAGCAGGCGCAGACGCTCAGCGACTCGAAGAACAAGGTCACCACGATCTACGTCCGGGCGACCGACTCGCAGAAGATCGACAGCGTCAAGTCCACGATCCAGAAGAACATCTCGGGCACGACGGTGACGACCTCCGCCGACCTCGCGGACACCGTGTCCGGCTCCCTCTCCACGGCCTCCTCCCTCGCCACCAGCGTCGGCAAGTGGCTGTCGATCGCGGTGCTCGTCGCCGCGTTCCTGGTGGCCGGCCTGCTGACGTCGTCGGCGGTGTCGCGGCGGGTGCGGGAGTTCGGCACGCTGAAGGCACTGGGGTGGACGTCGGGGCGGGTGACCCGGCAGGTGGTCGGTGAGGCGATGGTCAACGGGCTGGTCGGCGGTGCGCTGGGGATCGCGCTCGGGCTGGCGGGGGCGTACCTCGTGACCGCGATCAGCCCGACCCTGCAGGCCCAGCTCGGTGGCGGGACCGGCACGGGAGCGGGCGGTCCGGGCGGCGGGGGCGGCGGCTTCGGCGGGGGACGGCAGGCCGCGGCCAGGACGCTCGACGTCGCGCTCACCGCGCCGGTCAGTGTGACGACCATCGGTGTCGCGGTGGGACTCGCGGTGGCGGGCGGGCTGATCGCCGGTGCGTTCGGCGGCTGGCGGGCTTCCCGGCTGCGGCCGGCTGACGCGCTGCGCCGAGTCGAGTAGCGGCCCCCGCCGGCCGGGGGACCGCTCTCACCTGCAAGGGGCGCGGACAACCGCACGACGGCCCCCACGGACCCGCGGCCGCAACCGATCCGCACCACCCCGAACCCCACCCAGGAGCCACCCACCATGTACGCACTCAAAGACGTCACCAAGCGCTACACCCGCGGCAAGGAGACCGTCGACGCCCTCGCCGGCGTCGACCTGACCATCGCCGACGGCGACCGGCTCGTCATCCAGGGCCCCACCGGCGGCGGCAAGTCCACCCTCCTCCAGATGCTCGGCGGACTCGACCGGCCCACCTCCGGCGAAGTCGTCCTGGACGGCACGGACATGGCCGGGCTGTCCGAGGCCCGGCTGACGAAGGTACGCAGCGAGAAGATCGGCTTCGTCTTCCAGAGCTTCAACCTGATCCCGACGCTCACCGCGCAGGAGAACGTCGAGACCGCCCTCGTACCGCTCGGTGTGAAGGGGAGGGAGCGGCGCGAGCGGGCCGCCGAGGCGCTCACGTCGGTCGGGCTCGGCGAGCGGCTCGGGCACCTGCCCGGCGAGATGTCCGGCGGCCAGCAGCAGCGGGTCGCCATCGCGCGGGCGTTGGTCAAGGAGCCGAGGGTGCTGCTCGCCGACGAACCCACCGGAAACCTCGACGAGTCGATGCGCGACGAGATCATGGACGTGCTCGAACGCATGTGGAAGGAGCTCGGGCTGACCTTCATCATGGTCACCCACGACTCCTCGATCGCGAAGAAGGCCCCGCGCCTGGCGACCATCCGCAAGGGGAAGATCACGGTCAAGGAGAACGCCGTCCCGTAGCAGGCGCGTTGCCCCTCGGCGCGATCCTTGTGGCCGAGGACACGCGCTTACCCGACGATCGTGTAACAGACCCTTTGTGTCAGGCACCTGTCTATTGAGGTGGCTGATCACCCCCCGGCATACTGCGTGTTCCGGGGGGTGTACGCGTATGCGTGCGAGATTGCCCCCGCCCGGGCGAATCGGGGAATTCGCCCGGTCCTTCTCAAGGGGGAAACTTGCGCAGACAACTGAAAAGAGCGGGCGCGGCCGCCGTCGCCACGGCCGCCGCCGTCGCCCTCGCCGCGGGCATGACCAGCCCGGCGTCGGCGAAGCCCGAGCAGCGCACGACCGGCGCTGCCCAGCTCTCGTCCCACCACCGCATCACCCTCATCACGGGTGACCGCGTCTCCGTCGACTCCAAGGGCCGAGTCGTCGGCCTGGAGCGGGCGAAGGGACGCGAACACATACCCGTCCAGGTCCGCAAGACCGACGGGCACACGCTGGTGATACCGGCCGACGCGGCCCGTCTGGTCTCCACCGGCAAGCTCGACCAGCGGCTCTTCGACATCACCGAGCTCAACAAGTCGGCGACCCGCGCCTCCCAGAAGAACGGCCTGAAGGTCATCGTCGGCTACAAGGGAGCCGCCGCCGCCACCAAGGCCGACGTCCGCGACGCGGGCACCCTGCGCCGGACCTTGACGTCCCTGAACGCGGACGCCGTACAGACCCCGCACGCGGATGCGCCCGAACTGTGGGACGCGGTCACCAACGGCGACAAGGCGGCCTCCGGCGTCGCGCACATCTGGCTCGACGGTGTCCGCAAGGCCAGCCTCGACAAGTCCGTGCCGCAGATCGGCGCCCCCAAGGCGTGGGCCGCCGGCTACGACGGCAAGGGCGTCAAGATCGCCGTCCTGGACACGGGCGTCGACGCCACCCACCCGGACCTGAAGAACCAGGTGATCGCGGCCAAGAACTTCACCGCGGCCGCCGACACCACCGACAAGGTCGGCCACGGCACGCACGTCGCGTCCATCGCGGCGGGCACCGGCGCCAAGTCCGGCGGCGCGTACAAGGGTGTCGCACCCGGCGCCCAGGTCCTCAACGGCAAGGTCCTCGACGACACCGGCTCCGGCGACGACTCCGGCATCCTCGCCGGCATGGAGTGGGCGGCCGCGGAGGGCGCCCAGATCGTCAACCTCAGCCTCGGCGGCACGGACACGCCGGAGGTGGACCCGCTGGAGGCGGCGGTCAACAAGCTGTCCGCCGACAAGGGCATCCTCTTCGCCATCGCGGCGGGCAACTCCGGCCCGGAGTCGGTCGGTTCGCCGGGCAGCGCGGACGCCGCGCTCACCGTCGGCGCCGTCGACGACAAGGACCTGCTCGCCTCCTTCTCCAGCACGGGCCCGCGGCTCGGTGACGGCGCCGTCAAGCCGGACGTCACCGCGCCGGGCGTGGACATCACGGCCGCGTCCGCCAAGGGCAGCGCCATCGAGCAGGAGGTCGGCGAGAAGCCGGCCGGCTACCTGTCCATCTCCGGTACGTCGATGGCGACCCCGCACGTCGCGGGCGCCGCGGCGATCCTCAAGCAGCAGCACCCGGACTGGACGTACGCCGAACTCAAGGGCGCGCTGACCGCGTCCACCAAGGGCGGCAAGTACACCCCGTTCCAGCAGGGTTCGGGCCGTATCCAGGTCGACAAGGCCATCAAGCAGACCGTGATCGCCGACCCGGTGTCGGTGAGTTTCGGCACCCAGCAGTGGCCGCACACCGACGACAAGCCGGTCACCAAGGCGCTGACGTACCGCAACCTCGGTACGAAGGACGTCACGCTGACCCTGTCGGCGACCGCCAGCAACCCCAAGGGCCAGGCGGCTCCCGCGGGCTTCTTCAAGCTCGCCGCGACCCAGGTGACCGTCCCCGCGGGCGGCAAGGCGTCCGTGGACGTCACCGTCAACACCAAGCTGGGCGGCACCCTCGACGGCGCGTACTCCGCGTACGTGACGGCGACCGGCGGCGGCCAGAGCGTCCGCACGGCCGCGGCGGTCAACCGTGAGGTGCAGTCGTACGACGTCACCGTCAAGCACATCGGCCGTGACGGGCAGCCGACGGACGGCCACAACACCGTGCTCCTCGGCTACTCGGGCCTGGGCAACGGCCGGCAGTACCAGGTGCCGGCGACCGGCTCCGGCACCACCACGATGCGGGTGCCCCAGGGCACCTACCTGCTGGACGCCTGGATCGCGAAGGACTTCGTGAACCTGGAGGGCGGCCTCGACTGGCTGGTCCAGCCGAAGCTGAGCGTCACCAAGGACACCACGGTGACGATCGACGCCCGCAAGGCCAAGTCGGCGAACATCACGGTGCCGGACGCGCAGGCCAAGGCGTCGGCCGCGATGGTCAGTTACTTCTACGAGCCCGCGGGCATCGGCATCGGCTTCGGTCTCCAGTCCTTCGCCGACGTGCGGATGGCCCACCTGGGCGCGGAGGTCGCCACCGGTCTCACGCAGACCTGGAACGGCCAGTGGACCAAGGGCGCGAGCGCCGAGTACGACGTGGCCACCACCGCCAAGGTCAAGAAGATCCAGGGCGAGAAGGTCCGCCACTTCAAGGCGGGCGAACTCGCCGCGGTGAAGAACAACATGGGTGCCGCCGCCTCCGGCAAGACCGGCGGGCTCGTCACCTGGGGCGTGTTCCCCGAGGAAGTCGTGCTGGGCTTCCCGGTGGAGCAGAAGCTGCCGGGTGCGCGCACGCTGTACCTCTCGACGTCCGACAAGATCCAGTGGTCCTTCGACTTCGAGCAGTACGCCGGCAGGGACGCGGACGGCTTCCCGATCGTCGACGCGTTCTACACGCTGGGTGACCCGCAAACCTTCAAGGCGGGCCAGAAGTACACGAAGACCTTCAACACCGCGGTCTTCGGCCCGCATCTGAACGCCGACTACGGGCTCTTCCGCGAGGGCAACGACCTCTATGGCAGGGTGCCGCTGTTCGCCGACGGGGCCGGGCACGCCGGTTCGTCCGACTTCACGTCGGTCGCCACGTCGCTGTACCGCAACGGCACCAAGGTCGCCACCAACGACGACCCGCTGTTCGGCGGGGAGATGTTCAAGGTCCCGGCCGGTGACGCCGAGTACCGGCTGACCACCTCGGTCAAGCGGAGCGTCAAGGTCGCCGCCGCCTCCACCCGGATCGACGCGAGCTGGACCTTCCGCTCGAAGAAGCCGGCCGGCTCGGACGCGGTCACGCTGCCGGCCTCCATGGTCCGCTTCAACGCCAAGACCGGCCTGGACTCCAAGGTCGAGGCGGGCAAGACGGTGTCGGTCCCGGTCACCGTCCAGGGCGCTGCCAAGGGCTCGAACCTCAAGTCCCTGTCGGTGTACGTGTCGTACGACTACGGCCAGACCTGGAAGAAGACCGAGGTCAAGAGCGGCAAGATCACCGTGAAGAACCCGGCGAAGGGGAAGGCCATCTCCTTCCACGCCAAGATCGCCGACAAGAAGGGCAACAAGTCGACGATCTCGATCTACAACGCGTACTACGGGAAGTAGTGAACCCGTACGACGCCGAGTAGGCCGTGAGCGAAAGGCCCGCCGGAGGCACAGCCTCCGGCGGGTCTCTCGTGTTGTGTGGGCCCATGACGACTCAGACGGTCGAGTACATCCGGTACCACATTCCCGGGGAGCAGTCGGCGGAGTTCCTGTCCGCCTACACCCGCGCCGCGGGCCGGCTGGCGGCGGCGCCCCAGTGCGTCGACTACGAACTCGCGCGCTGCGAGGACGACTTCGAGCACTTCGTGCTGCGCATCACGTGGACCTCGACTGAGGACCACATGGAGGGCTTTCGCGAGTCGGAGCTGTTCGCCGACTTCCTCGCCGAGATCGGCCCGTACGTCCCCAGCATCCAGGAGATGCGCCACTACAAGCCGACCGCGGTCCGCGGCACCGGCTCCGCGGCCCCGACCCTCTACGACTGGGCGGGCGGCGCGGACGCCTTCACCCGTCTGACGTCGGTCTTCTACGACAAGGTGCTGCGGGACGAGGTGCTGGCGCCGGTGTTCGAGGGGCTCGCCCCGGAGCACGCCCAGTACGTGGCCCTGTGGCTCGCCGAGGTCTTCGGCGGCCCGCCCGGCTACTCCGAGGTCCAGGGCGGGCACGATCACATGGTGGCCAAGCACATGGGCCGGGGCATCACCGAGGCCCAGCGCCGCCGTTGGGTCGACCTGATCCAGGACGCGGCGGACGAGGCGGAACTGCCCGCGGACGCCGAGTTCCGCTCGGCCTTCCTCGCCTACGTCGAGTGGGGCACACGCCTGGCCGTCCACTTCTCCGGCCCGGACGCGAAACCGCCGGCGGAGCAGCCGGTACCGCGGTGGCACTGGGGAGCGGCACCGCCGCACCGGGGCTGACGGGAAGCGCGCGCCCACTGTCCGGGGCGCCGGTCCGGACGGGCCCGAACCCGGGGGCAGGGACTCACCGGTCCGGGCGGGCCCGAACCCGGGGGCAGGGACCCACCGGTCCGGACGGGCCCGTCCCCGGGAACAGGTACCCACCGGTCCGGGCGGGCCCTCACCCGCGGACCGCTCTCAAGCCGACGGCGCCGTCGTGCCCGCCCGGGTCGCGTCGGTCCCCCAGCTCGCCAGCAACCGCAGGGCCTGCGCCGACGGCGACCCCGGCTCGGCGTGGTACGTCACCAGGATCTGGTCCTGGTCGCCGACCACACCGAACGACTCGAAGTCGAGGTCGAGGTCGCCGACCAGCGGGTGCCGCAACCGCTTGACCCCGTGGTTCTTCTCCTTGACGTCATGGGTGGCCCACAGCCGCCTGAACTCCTCGCTCTTCACGGAGAGCTCGCCCACCAGGGCGGAGAGCCGCGGGTCGTCCGGATAGCAGCCGGCGTCCATGCGCAGCGTGCAGACGATGTCGATCGCCTTCTGCTCCCAGTCCACGAACAGGTCGCGGTACTCGGGCCGCAGGAACACCATCCGCGCCCAGTTCCGCTCCGCCGGCGGCAGCTCCGCCCAGTCGCCGAAGACCGCGGCGGCCATCCGGTTCCACACCAGGATGTCCGAGCGCCGCCCCACGACGTACGCCGGAAAGCCCTCCATCGAGTCCAGCAGCGTGCGCAGGGCGCCCCGCACCTGCTGGGTGCGGGCGGCCGGCTTCTTCTTGTGCTGCTTCGGCTTCGCCAGATGCGTCAGGTGCGCGTGCTCGGCGTCGGTCAGCCTGAGCGCGCGGGCGATGGCGTCGAGGACCTCCGCGGACACGTTCCGCCCGTTGCCCTGCTCCAGGCGCGTGTAGTACGCCACGGACACCCCGGCCAGCTGCGCCAGCTCCTCCCGCCGCAGCCCCGGCACCCGCCGGTGCCGGCCGAAGTCCGGCAGCCCCACGTCCTCCGGCTTCAGCCGGGCCCGCCGGGTGCGCAGGAACTCGCTGAGCTCGGCACGCCGGTCCAGAGCCGCGCCGACGGCCTCCGGTGGTGCGGATTCGGGGTATTCGTCCATGCCTCAAGTATCAACGGTCGTACGCCCACCATCCTGACCCCGCCAGTGGTACGAACGGCAGACGTACGCAAAGCCGTGACCTGGGTGAATGCCCGAGGTTCGGGCAGGCTGGAGAGCGTGCCCGGCCGGAAGAAGGCAAGCCGGGCGCGAAACCCCCGCAAGGAGAACCCCGTATGACCACTGTTGCCGCGTACGCCGCGCCCACCGCCAAGGCTCCGCTGGAGCGCACCACCATCGAGCGCCGTGCGGTCCGCGAGTCCGATGTGCTGATCGACATCAAGTTCGCGGGCATCTGCCACTCCGACATCCACCAGGCCCGGGAGGGCTGGGGCGAGGCGATCTTCCCGATGGTCCCGGGCCACGAGATCGCGGGCATCGTCTCCGAGGTCGGCTCCGGTGTGACGAAGTTCAAGGTCGGCGACCGCGTGGGCGTCGGCTGCATGGTCGACTCCTGCCGTGAGTGCGACAACTGCAAGGCCGGCCGGGAGCAGTACTGCGTCCAGGGCAACGTTCCGACGTACAACGGCGTCGGCAAGGACGGTGAGCCGACCTACGGCGGCTACTCGGAGAAGGTCGTCGTCGACGAGGACTTCGTCGTCCGCATCCCCGAGGGGCTGGGTCTCGACGAGGCCGCGCCGCTCCTGTGCGCCGGCATCACCCTGTACTCCCCGCTGAAGCGCTGGAACGCCGGTCCCGGCAAGAAGGTCGCGATCGTCGGCTTGGGCGGCCTCGGCCACATGGGCGTGAAGATCGCCCACGCGCTCGGCGCCGAGGTGAGCGTGCTGTCGCAGTCCCTGCGCAAGAAGGACGACGGTCTGAAGCTGGGCGCCGACCACTTCTACGCCACCAGCGACGAGAACACCTTCAGGGAGCTGGCCGGTACGTTCGACCTGATCGTGTCGACGGTGTCGGCCCCGCTGGACTTCGACGCCTACCTCGCGCTGCTGAAGACGGAGGGCGCGCTGGTGAACGTGGGCGCCCCCGAGGAGCCGGTCTCCCTCAACCTCTTCTCGGTGATCGGCGGCGGCAAGACCCTCGCCGGTTCCATGATCGGGGGCATCGCGGAGACCCAGGAGATGCTGGACTTCTGCGCCGAGCACGGCATCGGCGCGGAGATCGAACTGATCGGCGCCTCCGAGATCAACGAGGCGTACGAGCGAGTGGTCAACAGCGATGTGCGGTACCGGTTCGTGATCGACGCGGCGACGATCTGAGCCCGGCAGAACCAGTCGGGGCCCCGGGTGTTCCGGGGCCCCTCGCCGTTTCGCCGTCCGGTTCCGGACGGGCTGACGACATGCCCACCGCCGGACGGGCACGGAATCGCCAGGAGTCCTCACGCGTTGAGGAACGTGGGCAGGGGTGTGCCGGTGATGTGCGACCGAGCAACCCGAGTGAGCGAGCTGACAGATATGAGAGGACCGCAATGGCTGCGCAGACGCAGAGGGCCGTGCTGGCGGGCGGATGTTTCTGGGGGATGGAGGAGCTGATCCGCCGGCTTCCGGGCGTGACGGCGACCCGGGTGGGATACACCGGGGGTGACGTGCCGAACGCGACGTACCGTCACCATGGCACGCACGCGGAGGCCATTGAGATCCTTTTCGACCCCGCGAAGACCGACTTCCGGGCGATCCTGGAGTTCTTCTTCCAGATCCACGACCCGAGCACGAAGAACCGTCAGGGCAACGACATCGGCCTCAGCTACCGCTCGGCGATCTACTACGTGGACGACGAGCAGAAGCGGATCGCCGAGGACACCATCGCGGATGTGGACGCCTCCGGCCTGTGGCCGGGCAAGGTCGTCACCGAGGTGGAGCCGGTCGGCCCCTTCTGGGAGGCCGAGCCCGAGCACCAGGACTACCTGCAGCGCTACCCGGACGGCTACACCTGCCACTTCCCGCGCCCGGGGTGGCGGCTGCCGGCCCGCTCCGAGGGCTGACCGCGAGGCGGCCCGGCGGGAAGGCGGGGGCCGGCGGGCAGAGGCTCCGCGCCGGCCGCGCTTGCCTGCGCGGGCCTCGGCGGACGGTGAGAAGTCCGGGAGCCTCGCGCCGCGTACGCGGAGCCCCGGCGGAGATCCGTCACCGTGCGCCGCGGAGCCGGAGAAGGTACGTCGCGGTCAGCGCGACGGCACGGTCCCCGTCATGCGACAGCTCCACGAGGGCAGCTGATGCCGTGCTCCCCGGGATGTCCGCCAGCGCCTGGGCCAGCCGTACGCGTGCGGGTGCTTCGGTGGTGTCGTGGGCGAGGCGGCCGACGAGCCCGGCGGCGATCTGATCCGCCGTCGCGGTGTCGCTCGCCAGCATGCTCAGCGCATCGGCTGCATCGGTGTCGTTCCTTCCCGCCACGATCATGTCGACGAGTACCGGGATCACCTCGGCGGCTCCACGCGTGCCGAGCGCCAGAGCCGCATGGCATCGGACCACGACATCGGGGTTCGCGAGGGCGTCCCGCAGCCGGGCGGTGGCCTCGCCACCGGGCATCTCGGCCAGGGACCGCACGGCACGTTCCCGCACCGCGGCCACCGGTGAGCCGAGGCCCTCCGCCAGCAGTGCCGTGCCGCCCTCGCCCGACCGCGCCAGCGCCCATCGAAGGGCTCCGGCGACGTTCGGCTCCGACTCCCTCAGTACCGCCTCGACCAGAGCATCCACCGGCACCGGAACCTCGTCGACGGAGGAAAGGGCCGCGCGCTGGCGCGCGGCGGCGCTCTTCGACCCCAGCGCCTGGAGGAACGCGACGGCCTGGAGGACGTCCTCCCAGCCGGCGGGTTCCGAGGCATCGATCCGGCGGAGCCGGGTGAGCAGCTCCGTCTCGGCCGCGATGCGTTCGCGTGTCTGACGGATGAGGTCGTCCACGAGCACCGAGGGCGTGAAGCCGGGATCGTCGAGCGCGCGTCCGATCTCGCGCAGCGACAGCCCCAGCGACCTCAGGCTCTCGATGTGGAAGATCCGCCGGATGTCCTCGCCGGAGTACTCCCGATAGCCGGAACCCGTACGGCCCGAGGGCCGCAACAGGCCGAGCGACTCGTAGTGCCTGAGCATGCGGGCACTGACTCCGGACCGCCGCGCCACCTCACCGATCAACACCGCCTACGATCCCTCCTGGCCGGACCCGCCGAGGGCCACGACGCGCTTCGCCTCCTCGATCGCGCACTCGAATCCGGCGTCAGGGTCGCGCAGCAGCCCTTCCGTGGCGAGCGCGTGCGTGCGCACGCCCCGGTCGGGGGCCGTCGCCGCGCCGCGCAGAGCCGGCAGAACGACCTCACCCAGTGCGACCAGCGCCCGGCTGAGACTGAGCTGCGTCTCCCGCCCACCGCGCCCGAGCTGCGTCGCCAGCACCGCGGCCAACGCGGACTCCTCGCCTTCCGGCACGAGCACGACCGCGGTCCGCCAGGCGCTCCGCGCCACGTCGTCGTCGGCGTCGCACAGGAGCGCCCGGGTGATCGCCGGCCACGCCCGCCGGTCCCCGATCTTGGACAGCGTGTGCAGCGCCTGGCTCCGTGCCTGCGCTCGCTCCGAGCGGACTTCGCGGAGCAGCCCGGGAAGCGTCACGGACACCGGGTGGCGGGTGAGCGCCCAGGTCAGCATGTCGCGGACGAAGAACTCGGGCTCGATCGCGCAGCGCTCGATGAGCGGGTCGACGAAGCGCGGATCCGGCGTCGTGCCGACCGCCAGAGCCGCCCGCAGCCGCACGGACGAACGGCCGTCCTTCAGGCCCTGGAGCGCCCGTGCCGTATCCGCGTCCTGTCGTCCTGTCATGGTCATCGAGACCACCTCCTCGGCAACCAGTGAAGGCCTTCTCACTGTGTCAAGGTCAAAGCAGCAGGAGCTCCGTGGTGGGGCAAGGCGCGGTCAGCCCGGCACCGGCTCGTCCGTGTTCGCCAGGCTCAGGTCCCGCATCCGGCAGAACTCGCCCGCCGGGTCGCCGCGGTAGCGCCACGGGAGGGCACCGACGTACCCGTCCACCAGGCGGAACTGTTCCACGGCCGTCTCGTCCCGGTCCTGGAGGCACAGGTAGTACGCCAGCAGGTGGCGGACCTCCGGCAGGCGCGGGTGGGCCGGGTCGGCGGCGGCCACGTCCGTGAGGACCGCGTCGACCAGGGCCCGCATCTCGGGCGTACGGTCGCCGTCCGCCGAGTCGGAATCGTCGTGCTCGAAGTGCGCGATCAGGGGGAACGCCGTCATCAGGCTGCCCGCAGGGGCGTCCTCGGCGGCCCGCGCCGCGAACGCGCGGGCCAGTTCCTCGGATCCGCGCCACTTGGCGCACCAGTACTGCAGGGCGGAGAAGTGCGCCTCGTAGTGGTGCGGGGCGCGTTGCGAGATCTCCTTCCACAGCCGGTCCATCTCGGAGTGCGGGCAGCCGAGGCCCAGCCCCGTCCAGATCTCGCCGATGTACGGGGTCGGGTCGCCCTCCGGGGCCAGCGCGACCGCGCGTACGTGCTCCTCGCGGGAGCGGGCCAGCATCCGGCGGAAGCCCTCGAACTGCTCGGAGGTGGTGTACTTGGCCCGCTTGCCGCCCCGGATGTCCCACGCCAGGCGCACCGTGCTGCGGGCCCGCAGCAGCGCGGCGCCCGGGTCGCCGGGGCGGGCGGTCTCCCAGGCCAGCAGCCAGGAGTCGTCCTCGGCGGCGAGCGACGCGAGCCGTTCGGTGTGGAAGGCGCGGTACTCCCAGTCGCGCGCCTCGGCCGTCGCGTCGAGCAGGGCCGCGGCCGGCTGCCAGTCGCCGGCCCTGGCCGCTTCGAGCGCCGCGGTGAGCACGGCCGGGACCGGCGCCGCCGACTTCGTGTCCTGCCGTTCGGGCGGCAGCAGGCCGAGGGCGGCGGCCGCGGCGGGCAGCTCGTACTCCCCGTCCTCGTCGCCGCCTCCGCGCCAGCCCTCGACCGCGCCCTGGACGATGGCCTTCGCGAAGTACAGGCCGAGGGCGAGCAGGGGGAGTCCGATGAGGGCCAGGACGACCCAGAGGATGATCACGTCAGACCTCGGTGCTTCGCTCGTGGTGGGTGAGCAGCGCCCGCAGCGGGGCGGTGTCGGGGACGTCGGCGACCGCCGAGCCGACCGCGGCGTCGAGGTCGGCGCCGGTGCCGTCGGCGGCGGGGGGCAGATGCGGGATCGCCGCCCGCTCCCAGGAGAACTCCCAGCGCACCAGGGAACGGGCGCTGAGCTCGGCCAGGGCCATGGTGGTCAGCGACGCGTGCAGGGCGGGCCGTACGAACTCGCGGAAGGCGCGGCCGTTCGCGGCGGCCGCCTCGTCCGACAGGGGCAGCCGCTTCGCCAACTGCCACAGCTGCCCGTCCTCGATGAGCGTGAGCAGCGCGGGCAGCGTCGGCTGCTCCTCGGTGTACGCGGCGAACGCCCCGTGCAGGGGCGTACCGCTGGAGGCGAGCGACTCGGCCATCGCGCGGTCGAGGAGTTCCTGCCAGTCCCGGGTGCGCCCGAAGCGTCGTACGTCGTCCGTCAGGACCGCGTCCTCCAGGGCCGCCAGGGTCCGCCCGGGGGCGGACAGGAGGTCGAGGGCCGCGCCCGGGGCCTCGTCCGTGCGGCCGTCGTCGGGGAGTTCCTCGACGCGGCGCACCCGGTCGGCGATGGGCGGGTGCGAGTCGTACGGTGACCGGGACTCGGTGGGCAGTCCGGTGCGCAGCCCGGCCAGTTCGAGGCGGCGGGCGCTCAGCATCCGGCCGAAACCGCCGAACACCTCGCCGCGCGGCGGCAGCAGACCCGTGTCCGTGCCCAGGGTGGCGTAGCCGCCCATGTAGAACCCGAACGCGGCGTCCAGCACGGGGATCTCGCGCAGGGCCGACGCGGTGGCGTCCCGGCCGGTGATCCGGGCGGCCGCGGCGTCGGCGGCGTACTCCTGGCGCCGGGAGACGGCGAGCGTGGCGCGGAAGTACAGCTTGGCGTACGCCACGTAGATCTTCGCCATCACGCGGTACGTGACGCCCGCGTGGCCGGTGTCGACCTCCTTGGCCTTCTTGCCCTTGGCCTGGGCCTTGGCGTTCTTCTTCTCCTGCCGGGCCTGCTCGCGCGCCGCCGACTTGCCGGCCCGCTGCTCGAAGTGCGTGATGGTGCGCAGCACCTGGGCACGGCCGCGCACGGTGAGGGCGGCCAGGCGGGTGTCGGCGTTCGAGTAGTGGCCCAGTTCATGGGCGAGGACCGCCCGCAGCTGCGCCTCGGACAGTCCCTGCATCAGGGGTACGCCGAGGTACAGGCGGCGTGGCCCGGGCAGCAGGCCGAGCAGCCGGGCGTCCTCGGCGACGGCGGCGTTCACGTCGGCCGTCAGGACGATGCGGGACGGGGCACGGGTGCCGACCTCGTCGGCCATCTCCCGTACCGTGCGCCAGAGTTCGGGTTCGTCGGTCTCCGTGACGGGCAGTCCCGCCGTTTCCTCCTCCCGTGGTGTGCGCAGCATGAACAGGCCGCGTACCAGCGGGATCGCCAGGAGTACGGAGACGATGGTCAGCTTGACCGCGACGCTGCCGGGAGCGTGCCGGTACAGCAGGTAGTCGCCGCCGGCGAGCAGGGCCAGCAGCACGACGCCGAGCAGATAGAAGCCGGCGAGCAGCAAAAGGGCGCGCAGCGCGCGCAGAGTCGTGCCCATCGGGCAGAGGTCCCCCCACAGGACAGATCCGAGGATCGGAAGACGATGAGAAGGCCCGGTTGGCCGGCGGAGGCACGGGATGTGCTCATGACCAACACAGGTGTGACGGCGGAGTATGGCCGAATGACCGCCGGTGAGGCAAGACCTGCCTGGTGGGGGACGGTGCGCGGACGCCTCAGTGGGGCAGGGTGGCCGGGCTGCCGCCGTTCGCCTCGTAGCCCGCGACCGCCAGGGCCCGGTAGACCGCGAACTCCGCGGCCGGGTCGGCGGACAGCGTCCAGGGCAGGGCGCCGACGTGACCGTCGACGTGTATGAGCTGGCTCATCGCCTCCGCCCAGCGCTCGGAGCGGACCAGGAAGAAGACCAGGAGGTGGCGGACGTGCGCCAGCATCGGGTCGTCGGGGCGGGAGGAGTGCACGGCGTACAGCGCGCCGTGCATCGCCTTCGTCACGACCTCGCTCTGGTAGAAGCCGCTGACCAGGTTCACCTCGGGCAGGTGCTCGAAGACCGCGAAGAGCGGCATGGCGGCCAGGAGTGAGCCCCGGGGAGCACGGGCGGCGGCGGCTTCGGCGAAGTCGTACGCCAGCTCGCGGGAGCCGTGCCACTTCTCGCACCAGTAGTGGAGGGCGGCCAGGTGCGCCCCCATGTGGTCCGGCGCCCGGTCCAGGATCTTCAGCCAGAGCTGCTCGAACTCCGCCCGGGGATAGGCCAGTCCGCGCGCCACCGAAAGCTCGATGATGTACGGGATCGGGTCCCCGGGGGCCAGCAGCGCCGCGTCGTCGCACGCCGCCCTGGCCTCCTCCATGATGATCCGGAACTCGTCCGTGCCGGGCGTCGACGTCCGCCACGCCTGCTGGACCAGGAACTCCGCGTGCACCGCCGCGCCGCCCGCGTCCTTGGGGGCCTCCGTCCGCCACACCCGCAGCCACTGGCCGCCCGGCGTCTCGCTGACCCCGCCGGGCCGCTGCCGCAGCTCCAGCGAGGCGGCGCCCGCGAAGGCCTGCACGCGCTGCCAGCGCAGCTCGCCCTCGCTCCCGGTGCCGGCCAGGAGCTGGGCGGCCGCGCGGTGGTCCTGGGTGCGCTGCACCAGGTCCAGGACGTCCAGCAGGTCCTGGTCGGGGCCGGGCATCCGGATGTCCAGCTCCTCCTGCTGCGCGAACCCGTAGTGCGCGGGGTCCGCGGCGTCCGGATGGCCCGGATGCACCTGCTCGATCATGCCGCGCCGGCGCCGCATGAAGGGGAGCAGCACGAAGCCGAGCATGACCAGTGCCATCAGGACCCAGAGAATTTCCATGTCTCAAGGGTTCCAGACGCCGCCGACAATTGGCCAACCCGGTCGACAGCCTGTGGAAAACTTCCGCCGGCCCCGCCCCCACGGCCTGCGCCGGCCCCGTACCCGCACGGCCTCCGGGGCCCCGCCCGCACAACCCCGCGCCGGGACCCCGCGGCCCCGCGTCGGCCGCCGCCCGCTGCCGCCGCCGACCCGCCGTCCGGCATTCGCCGCGTCGGCGCACTACCCTCGGTGCCCATGAGCGACAGGCACATCAGTCAGCACTTCGAGACCCTGGCGATCCACGCGGGCAACACCGCGGATCCCCTCACCGGCGCGGTCGTCCCGCCGATCTACCAGGTCTCGACCTACAAGCAGGACGGCGTCGGCAATCTGCGCGGCGGTTACGAATACAGCCGCAGCGCCAACCCGACACGCACCGCACTGGAGGAGAACCTCGCCGCCCTGGAGGGCGGTCGCCGAGGCCTCGCGTTCGCGTCCGGACTGGCGGCCGAGGACTGCCTGCTGCGTACGCTGCTCAGCCCCGGCGACCACGTGGTCATCCCCGACGACGCGTACGGCGGCACGTTCCGCCTGTTCGCCAAGGTCGTCTCCCGGTGGGGGGTGGAGTGGTCGGTCGCCGACACCGCCGACCCCGCCGCCGTACGGGCCGCCCTCACCCCGAAGACCAAGGCCGTGTGGGTGGAGACCCCCTCCAACCCGCTGCTCGGCATCACCGACATCGCCGCCGTCGCCCAGGTCGCCCATGACGCGGGCGCCCGGCTCGTCGTCGACAACACCTTCGCCACGCCGTACCTCCAGCAGCCGCTGGCGCTCGGCGCGGACGTCGTCGTGCACTCGCTGACCAAGTACATGGGCGGCCACTCGGACGTCGTCGGCGGCGCGCTGATCGTCAGCGACCCGGAGCTGGGGGAGGAACTGACGTACCACCAGAACGCGATGGGCGCGGTCGCCGGGCCCTTCGACTCCTGGCTGGTGCTGCGCGGCACGAAGACGCTGTCGGTGCGGATGGACCGGCACAGCGAGAACGCCACGAAGATCGCCGACATGCTGACCCGGCACGCGCGCGTGACGCGGGTGCTGTACCCGGGGCTGCCGGAGCACCCCGGCCACGAGATCGCCGCCAAGCAGATGCGCGCGTTCGGCGGCATGGTCTCCTTCCAGGTCGAGGGCGGCGAGGAGGCGGCCGTGGAGGTCTGCAACCGTGCCAAGGTGTTCACGCTCGGGGAGTCCCTGGGCGGCGTCGAGTCCCTGATCGAACACCCGGGCCGTATGACGCACGCCTCCGTGATCGGCTCGGCGCTGGAGGTGCCCGCCGATCTCGTCCGCCTCTCCGTGGGCATCGAGAACGTCGAGGACCTCCTGGAGGACCTGCGTCAGGCGCTCGGCTAGGCCGTCGCGAGGGACCCCGTGCTCACCAGCCCGTGAGCGGTGGAGTCGTCTCGGACGGCGGCTCCACCCAGGGCTCGACCATCAGCGCCCACACGACGAACGCCACGGCCGCTCCCCACAGCAGCAGCCACATCAGCCGACGGGCGGCCCTCCTGCGGCGCAGCATCCGGCCACCGCGCCGCACGGCCTGCGCGTACAGCTCCGGCGGCACCGGCGCCGGCGTCCCCTCCAGGATCCGCCGCACGGCGGCCTCCCGCCGCGGCTCGCTCATACCTGCCTCCGCCCCGCCTCGCCGGCCCGCGTCACGACGGTGCCACCTTCGCGCCGGTCGTCACGGGGGCCGGACCCCGGGGCGGGTGGAGAAGGACCGTGATCGCGCGGTCGCAGACCGTGCGGACGCGTTCCGGGGAGAGGCCGAGCAGTGCCGCCGCCTGTTCCTCGGCGACGCCCTCGTACAGGCGCAGGACCAGGATCAGGCGTTCCCGCGGGCTGAGGCGGGCCAGGGCGCCGGGGCGGCGTGAGCGGGGCCGGCCGAGGGCGCCGTACCGGTGCCACGCCCCGCGGGCGAAGCGGGTGGCCAGGTACTGGCGCGCCCGGTCGTAGGGGTCCTCGCCGCGCAACCGGTCCCAGGACGCGTACATATGGGCGAGGACCGGCGTCAACAGGCGCCGCGCGCGCGGGTTGTCACGCGGGTCCTCGGCGGTGAGGAGCGTGGCGGCGTGCAGCAGCCGCCCGGCCGCGCCCGCCACGAACGCGTCGAACTCCCGGGCCCGACGGGCGTCCCGGGCCGCATGCCGTTCTCGCACCGCGCCTCCCGCCTGAGGGAGATCCTGAGGAACAACGGGCCTCGGCCGCGTACGGGCGCCACGGACAAGCCCCGTGTGCGCGTGGCGCGTACGGCGTACGGAGCCGCGGCGGACCGAGGGCCCGGTCTCATCTGAGGCCAGGAGCGGCCCGTCGGTCAAGAGCCGCGCAAGCGCCGAGTACCGCCCGCCGCCGGGAGCCGGCTACGGCCGGCCACCAAGAACGGCAGGGCACGCGCGCGTGGCGGGGCCGTTCAGGAGGCCGGCGGCTCCGTGCCCGGTACGCCCTGGGGCGCCATCCGGGAGGAGAGCGCGCTGTTGAAGCGTGTGAGGAGCGTGCAGAACGCCTCGCGTTCCTCCGGTGCCCAGTCGTGTGTCAGCTCGGCCATCAGCTGACGCCTCGACGAGCGCACTTCCTCGAGCCGCGACAGCCCGCGCGGGGAGAGCTGGAGCACCACGGCGCGCCCGTCCTCGGGATGCGAGGTCCGCTTGACGAGCCCGGTGTCGACGAGCGGAGCGACCTGCCGGGTGACCGTCGACGAGTCGATCCCCATGCTCGCGGCGAGCGCCTTGACGCCCATCGGGCCTTCCTTGTCCAGCCGGTTGAGCAGCAGGTACGCGGCCCGGTCCATGGAGTTGCGCACCTGCCCCACCCCGCCGAGCCGGGTCTGTTCGGCACGGCGGGCGAACACCGCCACCTCGTGCTGCAGCGTGTCGAGGAGACCGCTGTCACCGACGGTCGTCATGTCCATCGACATTTCAGGTGTTGTGGGCATGGCCGGGGGCTCGCTTCATGAATGGGGGAGCTGGGTTGGGGGACAGGGTACGCGGCCGGGACGCGGGCCGTACCGGCGCTGCGCAAACCAGTCTCGGAGGTTGGTCACAGCGGTGGCCCGCCCGTGTGAACTGCGAGACTTGAGTCATGAACTACCGCGAGGCCCAGTCCGTGCCGCCGGTCACGCTCGACGACGTGCGCGGTGCGCAGAAGATGCTCTCGGGCGTGGCGCGGGTGACCGCGATGGAGGGCAGCCGGTACCTCACCCAGCTGGTGGGAGCGCCGGTGCACTTCAAGTGCGAGAACCTCCAGCGGACGGGATCGTTCAAGCTGCGCGGCGCCTACGTCCGGATCGCCGGTCTGCTGCCCGAGGAGCGGGCCGCGGGGGTGGTCGCGGCGAGCGCGGGCAACCACGCGCAGGGCGTGGCGCTGGCGTCCTCCCTGCTCGGGGTCCGCTCGACCGTGTTCATGCCGAAGGGCGCCCCGCTGCCGAAGATCAGCGCCACCCGGGAGTACGGCGCCGAGGTGCGGCTGCACGGCCAGGTCGTGGACGAGACCCTGGCCGCCGCGCAGGAGTACGCGCGGGAGACCGGCGCGGTGTTCATCCATCCCTTCGACCACCCGGACGTCATCGCCGGTCAGGGCACGGTCGGCCTGGAGATCCTGGAGCAGTGCCCGGAAGTGCGCACGATCGTCCTCGGGATCGGCGGCGGTGGTCTCGCGGCCGGTGTCGCGACCGCGGTGAAGGCGCTGCGGCCGGACGTGCGGATCGTGGGCGTGCAGGCGGCGGGCGCCGCCGCGTATCCGCCCTCACTGGCGGCCGGGCGCCCGGTCTCGATCGGGAACCCGGCGACGATGGCCGACGGCATGAAGGTCGGCCGGCCCGGTGACGTGCCGTTCGGCATCATCGGCGACCTGGTCGACGAGGTGCGCACGGTGACGGAGGACGAGCTGTCCGCCGCGTTGCTGCTGTGTCTGGAGCGGGCCAAGCAGGTCGTCGAACCGGCCGGGGCGAGCCCGGTCGCGGCGCTGCTGAGTGACCCCGGCTCGATCGAGGGACCGGTCGTCGCGCTGCTGTCCGGCGGCAACGTCGACCCGCTGCTGCTCCAGCGCATCCTGACCCACGGCATGGCCGCGCAGGGCCGCTACCTGGCCGTACGCCTGCGGCTGACAGACCGGCCGGGCGCCCTCGCGACACTTCTCGGGGTGTTGTCAGTGGTGGACGCTAACGTCCTCGATGTGAGCCACGTACGGACCGATCCACGGCTCGGGCTCACGGAGGCGGAGGTGGAGCTGCACCTGGAGACGAAGGGGCCGATCCACTGCGCCGAAGTCGGCCAGGCCCTGCGCGATGCGGGTTACACGGTCATCGGCTGAGGCTGGGCCGAGGCGTTCCACGGGGGCAGAACCGCAGCTCAGGGCCTTTCCGTCACTCGATCCGGTAATTCCGTTGAGAGACGCGATACATCGCGTTACCGTGTGTCCCGTGGCACTCGCCGACTCAGCCATCCAAGCGCAACGCAAGCACCGACCCAGGCTTCCCGAATTATCCC
Organism: Streptomyces sp. NPDC003011; assembly: GCF_053591515.1. Taxonomy (NCBI): domain Bacteria; kingdom Bacillati; phylum Actinomycetota; class Actinomycetes; order Kitasatosporales; family Streptomycetaceae; genus Streptomyces; species Streptomyces sp. NPDC003011. Next base: position 43,129 of record NZ_JBSFTY010000043.1, on the reverse strand, counting down.
CGACGACGTGGAGACTCATATGCCAGGCGCCATCTATGCCGAAGGTCTGGTCAAGACCTTCGGAGACGTCAGAGCCCTGGACGGCGTGGACCTCGATGTCCCCGAGGGCACCGTCCTCGGCCTGCTCGGACCGAACGGCGCGGGCAAGACGACCACCGTCCGCTGCCTGACGACCCTGCTGCGCCCCGACAGCGGCCGGGCCGTCGTCGCCGGCCTCGACGTGCTCAAGCAGCCCAACGAGGTGCGGCGGTCGATCGGCCTCTCCGGCCAGTTCGCCGCGGTCGACGAATACCTCACCGGCCGCGAGAACCTGCAGATGGTCGGCCAGCTCTACCAGATGAAGGCCGCGGCCGCCAAGGTCCGGGCCGGTGAGCTGCTGGAGCAGTTCCACCTCGCGGACGCCGCCGACCGTCCGGCGAAGACCTACTCCGGCGGTATGCGCCGCCGCCTCGACCTGGCCGCGGCGCTGGTCGTCTCCCCGCCCGTGATGTTCATGGACGAACCGACGACCGGCCTCGACCCGCGCAACCGCCAGCAGCTGTGGGAGGTCATCAAACAGCTGGTCCTGGGCGGTACGACGCTGCTGCTGACCACCCAGTACCTCGAAGAGGCCGACCACCTCGCCCACGACATCGCGGTGGTCGACCACGGCCGTGTCATCGCCCGCGGCACCTCCGACCAGCTCAAGGCCCGCACCGGCGGCGAGCGCGTCGAGGTCGTGGTGCACGAGCGGGAGCACATCGCGACGGCCTCGGAGGTGCTGCGCGGCTTCGGCAAGGGCGACACCACCGTCGAGGAACACATGCGCAAGATCACCGTGCCGGTCTCCGGCGGCGCGAAGCTCCTGGCCGAGGTCATCCGGGAACTGGACGTCCACGGCATCGAGATCGACGACATCGGCCTGCGCCGCCCCACCCTGGACGACGTCTTCCTGTCCCTGACGGGCCATGTCGCCGAGGTCAGGGACGAGGAGAACGGGGCTGCGGCGGACGCCCGGCGCCCGGCGGACACCCAGCCCAAGAAGGAGGTCTCCGAGTGAGCGCCGTCACCAGAACGACGAGGGCCGTGGCTCCGGCCAACCCCCTCGGCCAGTCCGTGCGCGACTCGCTCGTCGTCGCCAAGCGCAACCTGATCCGCATGTCCCGGATCCCGGAGATGGTGATCTTCGGACTCATCCAGCCGATCATGTTCGTGGTGCTGTTCAGCTACGTCTTCGGCGGATCCATGCAGATCGGCGGCAGCACCAGCTCCACCGACTACAAGAACTTCCTGATGGCCGGCATCTTCGCGCAGACCGTCACGTTCGCCACCGCGGGCGCCGGCGCCGGAATCGCCGACGACATGCACAAGGGCCTCATCGACCGTTTCCGCTCGCTGCCCATGGCCCGCGGAGCGGTGCTGACCGGGCGCACCCTCGCGGACCTGGTGCAGACGGCCCTGACGCTCCTCGTCCTCGCCGTGGTCGCCCTCCTGGTCGGCTGGCGGATGGGATCGGACGGCGACACCAACGCCGGCAAGGTCCTCGGCGCCTTCGGCCTGCTGCTCCTGCTCGGTTATGCCTTCACCTGGATCGGCGCCCTGATCGGCCTGTCGGTCCGCACGCCCGAGGCGGCCACGTCCGGCGGACTGATCTGGCTCTTCCCGGTGACGTTCCTCTCGAACGCGTTCGTGGACTCGGGCAACATGACGCCCTGGCTGCGTCACATCGCCGAGTGGAACCCGTTCAGCGCCACGGTCCAGGCCTGCCGCGTCCTGTTCGCCAACCCGGGCCAGTCGCAGTCCGGCGCCTGGCCCATGCAGCACCCGGTCTGGGCCTCACTGATCTACTCGGTCCTGATCATCGTCGTGTTCAGAACGCTGGCGGTGCGCAAGTACCGGTCCGCGACGGCGTGAGGCGCCACGCGTGAGGTGCCACGGATGACCGCGACCCGGTCATGACGAGGCCCCCGGTGCCGTGAGACACCGGGGGCCCGTCGACACCAGGGCGGTCGCGGTCAGCCGCTGTACGGCTCGGCCTTGAGGATCTTGACCGACGCCTTCCTGCCGTTCGGCAGTTCGTACTGCGCGTCCTCGCCGACCTTGTGACCGATCACGCCGGAGCCGAGCGGGGACTGCGGCGAGTAGGTCTCGATGTCGGAGCTCGCGTATTCCCGCGAGGCGAGCAGGAAGGTCAGCGTGTCGTCCTCGTCGCCGTCGAAGGCGATCGTCACGACCATGCCGGGCGCCACCGCGCCGTCCGTCGAGGTCGGCGCCTCGCCGACCTTGGCGTTGTCCAGGAGCTGGGTCAGCTGGCGCACCCGGAGCTCCTGCTTGCCCTGCTCCTCCTTGGCCGCGTGGTACCCGCCGTTCTCGCGCAGGTCGCCCTCCTCGCGCGCGGCCGCGATCTTGGCGGCGATCTCCGTGCGCGCAGGACCAGACAGGTACTCCAGCTCGGCCTTGAGCTGGTTGTACGCCTCCTGGGTCAGCCAGGTGACGTTCTCGCTGGTCTGGGTCACAGGTGCTCCTCGTAGGTACTGGGAATACAAAGCATCGCCCTACCCAGAAGAATGTTCCTTCATGGAAGGGCGAAACCACGAGCCTAACAATTCGGGGACGGAAGGGGGAGGACATAAGCCGTCGAAGTCGCTTCGGCGCAGGTCACCGCCCCGGTATTGGCGGGAGGTCAGTCCGCGTGACAGCCCAGGAGCTCGGCCGTGGTGCCGGGGGACGTCGTGCGCAGGGTGACGACCTTGTCGATGCGGGTGGCTTCCCCGTCGAAGCGGAAGTCGGCCCGGCCCACCTCGGCGCCGTTCTCCGCCTGGGAGCGCACGGTGCAGTAGCCGCTCGCACCGGCGTCCTTGCGGACCTCCAGGTGCACCTCGACGGAGTCCTTCAAGGGCTTGAACGTGATCACCTGGGCGCTGATCTTGTTCTGGCCCACGTAGTGGTACGCGAAGTAGCCGACGAGGGCGAGCAGCAGGGCCCCGAGGACGGCTCCGGCGATCTTGAGCTTGTGGTCGGCGCGCTCGTCCGAGGAGCGGCTGTAACGGCCCTCGGGCGGTCGGGTGCTCGCCGTACTCATGATCGTCCTCTCGGCAGGGGCGGGACCGCGGTCCCGGAAGGGGTTCCCGGAGCCGGACCCCGGAACAATTCGCCCCCCGATTCGGTCACTATAGAAGCCCCCCGTCCGTCACCCGACCGCCGCCCCTGACCGACGTCCCGCGGGACGGCACCCAATGAATCGCACCCGTTCACACCGGGCGCCGACTACAAGGATTGAGTCTTGACTGACCAACTGCGACTGATGGCCGTGCACGCCCACCCCGACGACGAGTCGAGCAAGGGCGCGGCCACCATGGCGAAGTACGTGTCCGAGGGGGTGGACGTGCTGGTGGTCACCTGCACGGGCGGGGAGCGCGGCTCCATCCTCAATCCGAAGCTCCAGGGGGACGCGTACATCGAGGAGCACATCCACGAGGTACGCAAGAAGGAGATGGACGAGGCCCGCGAGATCCTCGGCGTCAAGCAGGAGTGGCTCGGCTTCGTCGACTCCGGCCTGCCCGAGGGCGACCCGCTGCCGCCGCTGCCGGAGGGCTGCTTCGCCCTGGAGGACGTCGACGTGGCGGCCGGTGCGCTGGTGAGGAAGATCCGCTCGTTCCGTCCCCAGGTGATCACGACGTACGACGAGAACGGCGGCTACCCGCACCCCGACCACATCATGACCCACAAGATCTCGATGGTGGCGTTCGAGGGCGCGGCGGACACCGAGAAGTACCCGGAGGCCGAGTTCGGCCCGGCCTACCAGCCGCGGAAGCTCTACTACAACCAGGGCTTCAACCGTCCGCGCACCGAGGCGCTGCACCAGGCGATGCTGGATCGCGGCCTGGAGTCCCCCTACGGGGACTGGCTCAAGCGCTGGGACGAGTTCCAGCGCACCGAGCGCACGCTCACCACGTACATCCCGTGCGCCGAGTTCTTCGAGATCCGGGACAAGGCCCTGATCGCGCACGCCACGCAGATCGACCCCGACGGCGGCTGGTTCCGCGTCCCGATGGACCTCCAGCGGGAGGTCTGGCCGACGGAGGAGTACGAGCTCGCGAAGTCCCTCGTCGATACCTCCCTCCCCGAGGACGACCTCTTTGCGGGCATCCGAGACAATGCCTGACATGAGCGCAAGCGCAAGCCTGGCAATGACGCACCTCGCCGCCCTCGCCAAGGAGGTGGACGAGGACAAGGTGACCCCCGGTGTCCTCGGCTTCATCGTCTTCGCGGCGATGGCCCTGGCGGTGTGGGCCCTGATGAAGTCCATGAGCCGTCACATGAACAGGGTCGATTTCACGGAGGTCCCGGACCGCGAGGCCCCGGCCCCGTCCGCGGGCACCTCGGCCCCGTCCGCGGACATCCCGGCCGAGTCCGCGGACACCGCGGCCGGGCCCGGGACGAAGCAGGGCTGAGACCCGCGCGAGCCGCCCGCCGCGCGTCCTGTCACCGGCAGTGGCCGGCCAGGGACAGCAGCAGGTGGGCGGACTCCGCCCGCAGATGGTCCGAGTGCGCGCCCGCGGGCCCGCGCCCGCGCACGAAGACGTCGCTCGCGTCGACGCTGACGAAGCGGTGGTCGAGGGCGGCCCGCGGGTACGGCTGCGCGGGCGGCAGCATCCGGATCGCGGAGACCGGCGCGGGCGCGGTGCCGATTCCGGCGTATCCGATGCCCGCCCGTCGCTCCGCGCGCAGATGCCAGAAGCCGGTGGCGCGGTCGTGCCGGGAGTACGTCGCGACGACGGGCCCGCGTAGGGGCGCCCCGGCCAGGGCGGTGAAGGTGGTGGCGAAGGCGTCCCGGGGGGCCGCCATCTGGAGCAGCAGCATCGAATCCACGGTGAAGGGCCGCCCAGGCGGCCCCGGCGTACTCCACCCCAGGGTGACCGGCTCCTCGTCCGCCGCCCACTGCACGGCCTCGCACAGCAGCCGGCAGCCGAAGGAGTGGCCGACCAGGTGCAGGTACTGGCCGGCGTGGTTGGCGAGGACCGGCGGCGCGGCCGGGTCGCCGCGATGCGCGTCCAGGTAGCCGAGCAGCCGGCCGATGACCCGGGCCGCGTGGCCCCGCGTACTCATGGCGTGGGCGCGGTCCCGGATGCGGCGGTAGCCGCCGAGCGAGGGCAGGGAGCGCGACGGCCAGCGGACCAGGACCGTCCACGGCCGCCAGGGAGCCAGCCCCGGGTACGTCACCGGGTCGTACCGCGTGCTCGTCAGCGCCAGCAGCCGGCGCACGGCGGCGAGGGCGGACTCGGGCGCGGTCTGCCAGCCGTGGACGTAGACGACGATGTCCGTGGCCCAGCGCGGGGGCGTGAGCTGCTCGGCGAGGTGGGCGTCCAGCCGGGCGGCCGGCACCGGGAGCGCGCCGGTGGCGGTGGTCCGCGTCAGCCAGCCGTTCTCGTCCAGGTCCACGGCCCGCACGGCGTCCGGGCCCGTCATGGGGTGCGCTCCGGTCGTGGCTGCGGTCCGCGCTCCAGTCTGCGGTCCATGCCGCAGTGCAGCGCGTACGTGAAGCCCAGCGGATTGCGGAAGGTGTCCGCGAAGTGCCGGGCCAGGAGGTGCGCGATCTCGCCCGCCGTGGCGGTGCCGGACAGATACCGCGTGACGAAGGCGTACGCGTACTCGGCGGCGAAGACCTGCGGGATCTCGATCTGCGGCCCGAGCACCCCGCCCGCTCCGGCCCGGATCAGCGCCCCGCCCAGGTGGGTCAGGTCGGCGGAGCCGGGCAGCCCGGCGTAGCAGGCGTTGAGCAGCACCACGGGCTGGTACGGGAACAGCGGGCCCGCCGCGGCCGCCCGCCGGGCCAGCAGGGTGTGCGCGTCGATGTCCCGGTGGTCGCTCAACTGCACGACGAACAGGGCCGGTCCCGACTCGTCGACGGGGCGGAAGTGGCCGTGGCACCAGAAGTACACGAGCTGCTCGTCCAGCCGGTCGGACTTCAGGGCGCTGAGGAGTTCCTCGCGGCGGGTGCGTTCGACGCGTACGGTCCCGTCGGCGAGCGCCGCGGCGACCTCGGCGGCCCGCGTCCGCCCCTCGGGGTCGATGCCGGTGTCGTGGTTCAGGCTCACCACCGGGGTCGGGGGCAGCCGTGCCGCGTCGTCCTCGTCGGGGAAGTCCGGGTGGTGGCCGCCGGTCTGCTCGATCTGATGGCGGTACCCGAGGAAGCGGGCGAGGAGCTCGTCGGGGCCGTCCTTGCTCTGCGGACCGTGTTCGGGGGGCAGGCACAGCATCGGCCAGGGCAGGAACAGGTCGGAATCCACCCGGATCCGCAGAGGCCCCGGGCCGGAGAAGGCGTCCAGCACCACCTTGCGCAGCCGCTCGGCCCCCGGCCCGCCGGCTCCCAGCAGTTCCTCCCACAGCAGGTACGTCCCCTGCTCGACGAGTTCGTCGAGGATGGCCCGCAGCTCGTGTGCGGGCTCGGCGGTGAGATCCGGGCAGGCCGCGTACGGCAGGCGCGGGCGGCCGGGCCGGGGCACGCCGTGGTCGTCGACGGGTTCGTACGCCACCAGCTCCCGCTTCCACAGCGCGCGCAGGCGGGCGGCGGAGGCGCGCAGGGCGGCGGGCGCGACGTCCAGCCTCGCCGTGTACTCGGCGAACGCCGCGGGCACCACGTCGCCGTAGGCCCGGGCCCGGACGTGGTCGCCCGCGTAGGCGTCCAGGACCAGCACCAGGTCCGGGTGGCGGATGGCGCGGGCCGGCCGGCGGGTGAAGCCCTGGCTGGGGTCCTGCGTGATGCGGACGGGCAGGTCACGGGCCACGGTCACCGTCCGCGCAGGGGCTCGGACAGCGGCGTGGCAGCCGGAGGTGCCCCGTCCCCGGCGTCGGCTGTGTCGATCTCCGTCTCGACCTCCTGCAGCACGACGCCGGTGGCGTGGTGCTCGACGACGAAGCGGATGCGGTGCCGGCCCGGCCTCCTCGGGGTGAACCGGAACTCGGCTCCGGCGCCCGGCCCGTCGCCGGCGGAGGGCAGGAGGGCGACGGCGTGCTCGGGCTGCACGTCGGCGGCGGTGAGGGGGATCGCCCGGGCGGACAGCCAGGGCAGCCCGGGCCCGGCGGCGGAGGCCCAGGGATGGTGCACGCCGGGTACCAGCCGCAGGGCGATGCGTGCCGCCCGGTCCGCGCCGGGGGCGTCGTCGAGCAGGGTGAGGCGGAGGTGCGACTCCGTGGTGGGGAAGCGGGGGACGCCGTCGTAACGCGGCTCGGGGACGGTGTGGCGGGCGGCGCGGGGGACGCGGAACCGGCCGCGTTCCTGCGGCCATTCGATGGCGGCGAGCAGGGAGGGCGGACAGCGGCGGGAGAGCTCCCACAGCACGGCGCGGGGAGGGTCCTCGCCGTCGAGGACGGTGCGGGCGAGGTCGGTCCAGGCCCTGCCCGCCTCGTCGCCGATGGAGTCGAAGAGAGCGCGGGCACGGGCCAGCGCATGCCGGCCCGGGCCGCGCAGAGGCTGCCGGATGCCCTGCTCCAGAGCGGTCCAGGCCTCGCCGTGCGGGCACCCGGCGTCGGTGAACCGTCTCGCGGCCACCGCGAGGTACCCCGGGGTGTCGTCGCGGAGCCCCAGGTAGTGCGCGTCCCAGGCGCCGCGCAAGGCGTCCGCCGCGTCGCCGAGCCGGAGGGCCTCCAAGGACCCGGGTGCGGACCCGGCCACGGACCTGTGCCGGGCCACGGACCCGTACTCGTACCCGGCCACCGCCGCGGCCATGGCCACGGACCCGTGGCCGGGCGCAGTGCCCGGCTCCCCCTCCCGCAGCAGGCCGGAGTACAGCGCGCGCCACGCCTCGACCCGGCTGTGGCCCGGCGTCCGCCGCGTACGGACAAACGTCCCCGGCGTCCCCGGCGTCTCGGTGACCGCCAGGCCGCTGTCCCGGGACACGACGGAGAGCCTCAGCAGTTCGGTGTCCGCCCAGTCCCCACCGTGCGGGTCCTTGATGTCGAGGAACATCATCCGTGCGGCACTGAGCTGCTTGACGGCGTCGTCGAAGTCCCCTCGCAGCAGGCACCAGCGCCCGTACTCGAGCACGGCCCACGCCTCGCCCCGCAGGTCCCCCGCGACCTGGTGCGCCTCGATCGCGCGGCGCAGCAACGGCCCCACACCGCGCAGGTCCCCCCGGTCGCAGGCGACGGCGGCCTTGGTGTGCAGGACCCAGCCGTCGGCGCCGCGTCCGGAGGAGAGCCCGGCCAGGTGACGCTCGGCGTCGCGCAGCCGCCCCAGATCACGCCACAACAGCGCGAGCTGGAGCCGCTCGGCCGGTCCGGGGCTGTCGTGGGGCAGCACCTTGCGGGCCAGAGCCGGTTCCTCGCACCGCCGCAGGGCAAGGGCCAGGGGAGCCGCGAACCCCTCGTCCTCTCCGAGCTCGTGCCGTACGCACTCCCGCAGCGCGAGGAGCGCGAACACCCGTCCCCGGTGGGCCAGTTCGTCCGCCAGGTACGCGCTGAAACTCCGCACCTCCGGATCCCGGGCGGACAGCATCCGCGTGACCAGCAGGAGGTACGGCGTCGGATGGTCACCGATGAGGGAGGGGGAGCGTCTGGCCTCCCACAGCAACGGCCGTGCCGCGGCGAGGGCCCGCTCCCGCGCCTCCTCGCGCGGCCAGTCGCGGGTGAGCTGCGCGACGACCGCCCGGTGCAGGCGCACTCCCGTCCCGTCGCGCTCCAGCAGCCCCAGGCCCTCCAGCAGGGCCAGGTCCCGCCGCAGACACTCGGCGCAGCGCGCACGGCGGCCGTCCGAGGCGTCCGCGTCCGGCAGCAGGCGCGCCACCAGTTCGTCCGGCAGCCACAGTCCGTCCGGCGCGGTCAGCGCCGCCAGTGCGTCCCACAGCCGCAGCGCGCTCCCGCGCAGCAGCTCCCGGGCGGACGCGATCAGGCCGGGGAGGGTGTCCGGCAGGTCGCCGGTCCGGTGGCAGACGCCGGCCAGCGCCCCGCCGATGCGCAACGCGAGCGGGGTGAGCGCGGGCCTGCCCAGGGTGGCGGGGCGCACCAGCCTGTCGGCCGCCGCGTCGCTCGTCGTCCTGCCGCTCGTCGTCCCGCCGCTTGTCGTCCCGCCGCTCGTCGTCCCGTCGGCTGTCGTCCCGTCGGCCGTCGTCCCGTCGGCCGTCGCGTCGGGCGCCGACCCGTACCCCGCCGCCTCACCGACGAGCCGCCGTGCCGCCGGCCACGACAGGTCACCCAACTGGCAGCGGTACGCGGAGGGCGGTACGTCGGCCTGCTCGGTGAGGGCGAGAACCTGGCAGTTGGAACCCTGCACCACCGACCGCAGCGCGTCCAGGAGCGGGCCGCCGGCGCCGTCCACGACGAGCACGGGCCACATGCGGTCGGCCAGTTCCCGCCGGCAGAGCTCGACGACCGTGTCGCGGACCCGGTCGGCCGGTGCCTCGACGACGTCCGCCAGCCGCCCGGGCCGCGCTCCCACGGCGTCCAGCAGCCGCAGCAGCGTCGTCTCCGGCCGTTCCCGGACACCGACGTCCTCGATCCGGAACACCTCCGGCGAGCCCGGCCCGGTCCGCGTCACCTGCCGCGCCAGGGCCGACTTGCCGATGCCGGACGGCCCGGTGAGCACGACCATCCGGCGGGGCGCCAGCGCCTCGCGCACCTCCCGCAGCTCCTCCTCGCGCCCCACGAACGGCACACCGCTCACCCAGGACACCTCCCCTGTACCGCTGATGTACCGCCGATGCAGCGCCGTCGTAGCGCCGGGCCCCCGCAGCGCGACTATGCCCGCGACGTCGTCACCGCCACCCCCATCACCTCCCGAGCATGCCTCCCCGGCACCATCCCCAACCGCCAGGCCTGCCAGCCCGCCTCCAGGCTGACCCCGCGCTCCAGCAGCAACCGGTACGCCCCCACACAGTCGTCGAGCTTCTCGTCCCGCACCGGATGGCCCGCCTGCGCCAGCTGCGCCAGCTCTTCCTGCGCCACCGCCGTGCCGACCTCCACGCCGCCCGGGGACGCGTACGGCAGCAGCGTGCAGCGCAGGAAGCGGGCCCAGTCCTCGCCCCGGCGGTCCCCGTACGACGTGAACAGGCCGATCGCCTCGCCGCACAGCGCCAGTGCCTGCGGCGTCCGGGCGTTCCCCGCGTCGACCACCGCCAGTTCCAGGCAGGTCCACGCCTCGCCGTGGGCGACGCCGATGCGCTGGAAGTCGGCCCGCGCGTCGACCAGCAGCTGACGGGCGAAGCCCGAGTTGCGCAACGAGCCCGTCTGCGCCGCCCGTTGGTCACGGGTCGCCCGGGCCGAGTGGTGCCGGGCGCAGGCGAGGCCGTAGACGTCCCGCATCCGCGAGAACATCGTCCGGGACCGCTCCAGGGCGCGGACCGCCTGGTCGAGATCGCCCGTCTCCTCCAGGGCCTGGCCCAGGTAGTAGACGGTCCACGCCTCGCCGCGCGCGTCCTCGTTGTCGCGGTGCCGGGCAGCGGCCAGGTGCAGGGCGTCCAGCGCCTCCGAGGCGTCACCGGCGACCAGCCGGGCCCGGGCCAGCTGGGTCAGGGCCCAGGCCTCGCCGCGGGCGTCACGGGTGCGGCCGTACAGATCGAGGGCCGTGCGCAGTTCCCGTTCCGCGCGCGGTACGTCACCCATGCGCAGGCCGAGCTGGCCGAGCTGGAAGTGGGCCCACGCCTCGCCGTGCACGGACTCGCCGGCCCGGTGCAGGACCAGGGACTCCTCCAGCAGCTCCAGGGCCTCGGACAGGTGCGCCCGGTCCCGCTCCACCGCCGCCAGCGCGTGCATCGTCCAGGCGCGGTCGGTGGCCAGTTCGGGGGCCGACTGGAGGTCCAGGGCCTCACGGAGACGGGCCGCCGCCTCGGTGAGGTTGCCCTGGTGGTGGAGGGTGATGCCGAGCGAGCCCAGGGCGCGGGCCGCGCCCGCGTCATGGTGGGCCTCCATGTACAGGTCGACCACCGAGGTCAGCGTCGTGCGCGCCTTGTCCAGCTCGCCGAGCTGCCGGGCCGCGATGCCCGTACGCCACTGCACCGAGCGGACCAGGAGGCCCTGGTCGACCTCCCCCACACTCGGCTCCGCTCGAGCGGGGGGACCCCCACGCGCCAGCTCGCTGATCTCGCCCAGCCGGTAGAGGTCGCCGCGCAGCAGGCAGTAGTCGCACAGCGCGCCCAGCAGGTTCAGCACGGCCTCCTGGTCGACGCCCTCCGCGTGTCTGAGGGCCGCCGTGATGAAGCTCGACTCGTCGTCCAGCCAGCGCAGCGCCTCGTCCAGGGAGTGGAAGCCGTGCGGGCTGAAACGGTCCGAGCGGGTCGACATGTTGCCGTCCACCAGGCGCAGCACCGAGTCGGCGAGGTCGGCGTAGTTCACGATCAGCCGTTCCTGTGCCGCCGTCCGCTCGGCCGGCTCCTCCTCGTCGAGGAGACGGGCCCGGGCGAAGGCGCGGACCAGGTCGTGGACGCGGTAGCGGCTGCCGCGGACATGGTCGATCAGGCCCGCCCGGGCCAGCGCCGCCAGGTGGCGGGTCGCCTCCGTCTCGTCCGTGGCCAGCAGCGCGGCGGCCGCGGCGGCGCCGAGGGAGGAGCGGCCGGCCAGCGCGAGCCGGCGCAGCAGCCGGCGGGCCGGTTCGGACTGGTCGGTGTAGCGCAGCCAGAGCACCCTCTCGGCCGCTTCGACCGGGCCGTACACGCCGAGGTCCGCGGCCAGCCGGCGGGGCGAGCGCGGTCCCAGGGACGAGCCCGCGACGCGCAGCGCCAGCGGCAGACCGCCGCACAGCTCCCTGATCCGGTCGGTGGACTCGGCGTCGTAGGGGCCGGAGCTGTCCTCGGCGCACGCCCTCAGCAGCTCCTCCGCGCCCGGCGCGTCCAGGGCCTCGACGGGCAGGTGGTGCACCTGGGCGGTGAGGCCGGCGGGCAGCGCGAGGGCCTCCCGGGCGGTGACCAGGACCAGACTGTCGGAGCGGTCGGGGACGAGTGCGCGGACCTGTTCGGGGTCCGAGGCGTCGTCCAGGACGATGGTGACCGGCAGACCGGTCAGATGCTGGTGGTACAGCTCGCTCAGCCGCTTGACCTGCTGGTCCGCGGAAGACCGCTCCCGGAACAGGAGCTGCTCGCGGGGCGCGCCGAGCCGGTTCAGCAGGTGCAGCAGCGCGTCCCGGGTGGACAGCGGCTCCTCCTCCGGGCTGTCGCCGCGCAGATCGACCACGCACGCGCCGCGGAAGTAGTCCTTGAGGTCGTGGGCGGCGCGCACCGCGAGCGTCGTCCGGCCGCTGCCGGACGCCCCGTGCAGCACGACCACCGTCGGACGGGTCTCGGTGGTCGCCCGGGACGCCTGCACCCACTGCCGGATCCGCGCCATCTCCTGGCGGCGGCCCGCGAACGGGCCGCCCAGCTCCGGGAGTTGCCCGAACGACTGTCGCAGCACACTGCGCCCGCGGGCCGCCGCGCTCTTGTCCGCGCCCTTCAGCCGCGGGCCCGTCTTCTTCGGCCCGGTGGACGCGCTCAGCACCCGCTGCTGGTCGAGGAACGGGCGGATGCCGCGCACCTCCAGCGCCGTCAGCCACTGCAACCGCAGCTGTTCGGGCCCGCCGGGCTGGCCGATCGCGCCCGCGCGGTGGTGCGCGGCGGGCAGATGGACGCCGGCCACCTTCACGACGGTCGCCGCCGCGCCCACCACGCCCACGGCCAGCCCGGCGCCCAGCGCCGTGCCCGTGCCGGTGCCCAGGGCCAGGTCGGCGACGGTGGCCGCGACCGCGGCGACGCCCGCCACCAGCAGGGGAGTACCGCCCCCCTCCTGGGCGTACCGCTGCCCGAAGGTGAGCTGACCGGCCTTCGCCTCGTCCAGCGCGCGTGTGTAGGCCCCGTACTCCTCGGCGGCGGTCTGCGCCATGGCGTCCAGCGATCCGCGCGCCCGCGCCAGCAGTACGCCGCCCTCGATCCGCCCGCCGGAGCGCCGCGCCTCCTCCTCCACGGCCCGCGCCAACAGCCGTTCCGCCTCCGCACGATGACTGTCCCGCATGTCAGGTCCCCCTCCGACGGCAGCGGCTTGTCGATCCTTGGTCAAGTGTGCTGCGGACGGCGGGTGGGTGCGAGAGGGCGGCCCCGATCACCGTGCTCCGCAGGGAGAATTGGTGCGGAGGGCCGCCGTGGCTATCGTGATCGCGGCCACAGGGCGGAAGGACGGGGGCGCCACGTCAGTACGGTGAACGACGGGTCGACGGGCCCGCCGCAGGGTTCCCACCAGCCGCGCTGGGCCTGGTGGGTGATCGGGATCGACCTGGACACCTCACCGGCACCGACCGTGTCGGGCGGCAGCACGGACGGCGCGGACATCACGTTCGGCGCGCCCTCCGGCACCCCGGAGCTGTACGTGCCGGACTACGCCAAGAACCTGGTCCCCTGGCCTGCCCCTGATGTCGTTCCGACGGCGGCGGAGTGCGCCGCGAGCGTGGACGCCAACGGCAGCCCGTACGCGGCGGTGAAGCCGGGTGACCGCTTCTGCCTGCGGACCGGCGAAGGCCGGACCGTGTACCTCAGCGCCAAGGCCGCGCCGATCCAGGGAACGGGACGACTCGAGGTCACCGTCTGGGACACGCCTGCCGCGTGACGGACTGGGTACTGCGGCAGGATGGACCACATGCCGAACCGACTGGCGCACGAGACGTCCCCCTACCTCCTGCAGCACGCCGAGAACCCCGTCGACTGGTGGCCCTGGTCGGACGGGGCCTTCGAGGAGGCGCGGAAACGGAACGTCCCCGTCCTGCTCAGCGTCGGCTACAGCAGCTGTCACTGGTGTCACGTCATGGCCCGCGAGTCCTTCGAGGACCAGGAGACCGCCGACTACCTCAACGCCCACTTCGTCAACGTCAAGGTCGACCGTGAGGAACGTCCCGACGTGGACGCCGTCTACATGGAGGCCGTGCAGGCGGCGACCGGGCAGGGCGGCTGGCCGATGACCGTGTTCCTCACCCCGGACGCCGAGCCCTTCTACTTCGGCACCTACTTCCCGCCCGAGCCCCGGCACGGCATGCCTTCCTTCCGGCAGGTGCTGGAAGGGGTGCGGAGCGCCTGGGCCGACCGGCGGGACGAGGTCGCCGACGTCGCCGGGAAGATCGTCCGGGATCTCGCCGGGCGGGAGATCTCCTACGGTGACAGCCGGGCCCCCGGCGAGGAGGAGCTCGCGCAGGCCCTGCTCGGCCTCACCCGGGAGTACGACGCGCAGCGCGGCGGATTCGGCGGGGCGCCCAAGTTCCCGCCGTCCATGGTGATCGAGTTCCTGCTGCGGCACCACGCCCGCACCGGCTCCGACGGCGCCCTCCAGATGGCCCGGGACACCTGCGAGCGCATGGCCCGGGGCGGGATCTACGACCAGCTCGGCGGCGGCTTCGCCCGGTACTCCGTGGACCGCGACTGGGTCGTGCCGCACTTCGAGAAGATGCTGTACGACAACGCCCTGCTGTGCCGCGTCTACGCCCACCTGTGGCGGGCCACCGGCTCGGAGCTCGCCCGCCGGGTCGCCCTGGAGACCGCCGACTTCATGGTGCGGGAACTGCGCACGAACGAGGGCGGGTTCGCGTCCGCGCTGGACGCCGACAGCGACGACGGGACGGGCCGGCACGTCGAGGGCGCCTTCTACGCGTGGACGCCCGAGCAGCTGCGCGCGGTGCTCCAGGACGACGCCGAGCTCGCCGCCCACTACTTCGGCGTCACCGAGGAGGGCACCTTCGAGGAGGGCGCCTCCGTCCTCCAGCTCCCGCAGGACGAGGGCGTGTTCGACGCCGAGCGTGTCGAGTCGGTGAAGCGGCGGCTGTTCGACGCCCGCGCCCGGCGCCCCGCTCCCGGCCGGGACGACAAGGTGGTGGCGGCCTGGAACGGCCTCGCGATCGCCGCGCTCGCCGAGACCGGCGCCTACTTCGACCGTCCCGACCTGGTGGAGGCCGCGGTCGGCGCCGCCGACCTGCTGGTGCGGCTGCACCTGGACGAGCACGCCCGCCTCGCCCGTACCAGCAAGGACGGCCAGGCGGGCGCGAACGCGGGGGTGCTGGAGGACTACGCCGACGTCGCCGAGGGCTTCCTCGCGCTGGCCTCCGTGACCGGGGAGGGCGTGTGGCTGGAGTTCGCCGGCTTCCTCCTCGACCATGTCCGCACCCGGTTCGCCGACGACTCCGGCGCCCTCTACGACACGGCCGCCGACGCCGAGAAGCTGATCCGCCGGCCGCAGGACCCCACCGACAACGCCACCCCGTCCGGCTGGAGCGCCGCCGCGGGCGCCCTGCTGAGCTACGCCGCCCAGACCGGCTCCGAGCCGCACCGCACCGCAGCCGAGAAGGCCCTCGGTGTCGTCAAGGCCCTCGGCCCGCGCGTCCCCCGTTTCGTCGGCTGGGGGCTCGCCGTCGCCGAGGCGCTGCTGGACGGTCCGAGGGAGGTGGCGATCGTCGGACCGGCGCCGGGCGATCCCGGTACGCGGACCCTGCACCGCACGGCGCTGCTGGGTACCGCCCCCGGCGCGGTGGTCGCCGTCGGCGTGCCGGACGGCGACGAGTTCCCGCTGCTCGCCGACCGGCCTCTGGCCGGCGGTGAACCGACCGCTTATGTCTGCCGTAACTTCACCTGTGACGCTCCGACGACCGATCCGGAGCGTTTGCGTGCGGCCCTGACGCGCTGACCGGCGAGAACGGAGGGGCTCGTTCGGGATGCCCGAATGGGCCAAGTGTGCGGATACCTCCCAGTAGTCGCCCGCCGTTCCGAAACACGTTATTTATCGGAACAGCTCCCGCGCTTCACAGTTCCCCCCTAATCTCTGCACAGTGACGTCACGGACGGGGAGTCCGTCGCGCCAGGGGGTTCGGGATCTGGGGGGATCTGTTGTTGACGTCTGTCTTCATCGCTGCCGTTTCACTGGCCTTGTTCTGGATGGCGGCCTTCACCCTGTGGTGGCAGATGCACGCGTGGCGTACGCCCGAGGTGCTCGCCTCCACGCGCTTCCACAGACCGGACGGCGGCGAGAGCCTGTCGTTCTCGCTGCTGCTTCCGGCGCGCCACGAACAGGCCGTGCTCGACCACACCATCCAGCGGCTGCTGGAGTCGAGCCACACCGACTTCGAGATCATCGTGATCGTCGGGCACGACGACCCGGAGACCACGGAGGTCGCCCGCGACGCCGCGGCGCGCGACCCGCGCGTGCGCGTCGTCGTTGACACCCACGAGAAGAAGAACAAGCCGAGGGCCATGAACACCGCGCTCCCGCACTGCCGCGGTGACGTCGTCGGGGTCTTCGACGCCGAGGACCAGGTCCATCCGGAGCTGCTCGCGCACGTCGACCACGCGTTCCGGACCACCGGCGCGGACGTCGTCCAGGGCGGGGTCCAGCTGATTAACTTCCACTCCAGCTGGTACAGCCTGCGCAACTGCCTGGAGTACTTCTTCTGGTTCCGCTCGCGGCTGCACCTGCACGCGCAGAAAGGTTTCATTCCGCTCGGCGGCAACACCGTCTTCGTCCGCACGGACGTGCTGCGGGAAGCCGACGGCTGGGACCCCGACTGCCTCGCCGAGGACTGTGACCTGGGAGTGCGCCTGTCCAGCGTCGGCAAGAAGGTCGTCGTCGCCTACGACTGCGACATGGTGACCAAGGAGGAGACCCCCGGTTCGCTGATGTCGCTGCTGAAGCAGCGCACCCGCTGGAACCAGGGCTTCCTCCAGGTGTACCGCAAGAAGGACTGGAAGCAGCTCCCGGGCTTCGGCCAGCGGCTGCTGGCCCGCTACACGCTCATGACGCCGTTCATGCAGGCCTTCACCGGCGTGATCATCCCGCTGAACGTGGCCGTCGCGCTCTTCCTCGACGTGCCCGTGAGCATCGCCTTCGTCACCTTCCTGCCGGCCGTCACCGCCCTGGTCACCTTCGTCTTCGAGGTCGTCGGACTGCACGACTTCGGCAAGCAGTACGGCCTCCGGGTGCGCTTCGTGCACTACCTCAAGCTCGTCGTGGGCGGCCCCTTCTACCAGGTGCTCCTCGCCGGTGCCGCCGTCCGTGCCGTCTGGCGCGAGCACCGCGGCCGCGACGACTGGGAGCTGACCACTCATGTCGGCGCGCACCTCACGGCGTCCGAAGTGACCCGAGAGGACGTCCCCGCGTGACCTCCACCCTTCCCGCGGTGACCACCCCTACGGTCCCCGCGCAGCGGCAGCCTGCGCCCGCGTCCGCCCCGGCCGGCCGCACCACCCCGCCGAGCCGGCCGCGTACCTCCCGCCCCGACCTCCTGCTGTGCGGCCTGCTCCTGGTGGCGATCCTGATCGTGCAGGGCTGGAACATCGCCGACTACCCGACGCTCAGCGACGACGAGGGCACCTACCTCGCCCAGGCCTGGGCGGTCCAGGAGGGCAGGGGCCTCGCCCACTACACCTACTGGTACGACCACCCGCCGCTCGGCTGGATCCAGCTCGCCCTGCTGACCTGGATACCCTCGCTGATCAGCCCCGAGTCGATGACCGTCGGCTCGATGCGCGTGATGATGCTGGTCGTCAGCGGCGTCAGCGCGGTGCTGGTCTACGTCCTGGGCCGCCGGCTGTCCCTGCCCCGCTGGGCCGCGGGGCTCGGCATGGTCCTGTTCGGGCTCTCCCCGCTGTCCGTCGTCCTCCAGCGGGAGATCTTCCTCGACAACCTCGCGGTGATGTGGACGCTGCTGGCGTTCACCCTCGCCGCCTCCCCGAGCCGTCACCTGTGGCACCACTTCGGGGCGGGCATCGCGGCCGCCACCGCCGTGCTCACCAAGGAGACGATGCTCGTCGTCCTGCCCGCCCTGCTGGTCACCATGTGGCGGCACAGCCACCGGGACACCCGGAAGTTCGCGGTCACCGGCGCCATCACGGCCTGTGTGCTGATCGGCTTCTCGTATCCCCTCTTCGCCCTCCTCAAGGGCGAGCTGCTGCCCGGCGGCGGCCACGTCTCCCTCTGGGACGGCGTCACGTACCAGATGACCCGGCCCGGTTCGGGCTTCATCCTCGACCCCGGCTCCGGTTCGCACGGCGTCTTCCAGTCGTGGCTCTACTACGACCGTGTGCTGCCGCTGGGCGGCCTGGCCGGCGCCCTCCTGCTGCTGGCCACCTGGCGCTGGTCGGTGACCGCCCGCGCGCTGGCCGGACCGGCCCTGACGGTGGCCATCCTCGCCGCGCTGGCCCTGCGCCCCAACGGCTACCTGCCCGCGATGTACGTCATCCAGGCCCTGCCCTTCCTCGCCCTCGTCCTCGCCGGAGGCACCGCCTCCGTCGCCCACGCCGTGCTGCGCAGATGGCGGGCCGCGGAGGAGAAACGATGGGTCACCGGCGGGCGGTACGCCCTCGCGGCGGTTCTCGCCGTCGCCGCCGGCGCCCATGTCGTACCGAAGTGGTACGACGGCGCCCGCACCGCCGTCACCGTCGACGCCAACGCCCCCTACGAGGCCGCCTCGAAGTGGCTGAGCACCGAGGTGGACCACCCGCAGGACACGCGGGTGCTCGTCGACGACGCGATGTGGCTGGACCTGGTGCACGCCGGGTACCGGCCCGGGCTCGGCGTCATCTGGTTCTACAAGGCCGACCTCGACCCCGCGGTGACGAAGACCATGCCGCGCGGCTGGAAGGACATCGACTACGTGGTCGCCTCGCCGACGGTACGGCGGGACGCGGTCGACCTGCCCAACGTCAGGGCGGCCATCCAGCACTCGACACCGGTCGCCGTCTTCGGCACCGGTGCGGACCGGATCGAGATCCGGCAGATCCAGACCACCGGCACCGCCGTGGGAGGCGTCCGATGAGCCAGGAATCCATCGTCCCCAAAGAACTCGGCGAACCGGCCCTACGCGCTGTCGAGGTGCCCGAGCCGGGCGCCGTCACCATCGTCGTCCCGACCTTCAACGAGTCCGCCAACATCCGTGAGCTGCTGCACCTGATCACCGAGTCGGTGCCTTCCCGGCTGCCCTGCGAGGTGGTCTTCGTGGACGACTCCACGGACGACACCCCCCAGGTCATCCGCGAGGCGGCCAAGGACTGCCCCTTCCCGGTCACCGTCCTGCACCGGGACGAGCCGGCCGGCGGGCTCGGCGGCGCCGTCGTCGAGGGCATCAAGGCGGCCTCGTCCGACTGGGTCGTCGTCATGGACGGTGACTGCCAGCACCCGCCCTCGCTGGTGCCGGAACTGGTGGCCACCGGCGAGCGGACGGGCGCGGGGCTGGTCGTCGCCTCCCGGTACATCAAGGGCGGCAGCCGCGCCGGGCTCGCGGGCAGCTACCGGGTGGCCGTCTCGCGCGGTGCGACCTGGCTGACCAAGTCGCTCTTCCCGCGCACACTGCACGGCATCAGCGACCCGATGAGCGGGTTCTTCGCGATCCGCCGCAGCGCGGTCACCGCGGACGTGCTCCAGCCGCTCGGCTACAAGATCCTCCTCGAACTCGCCGTCCGCAGCCGCCCGCGCCAGGTCACCGAGGTCCCGTTCGTCTTCCAGGACCGGTTCGCGGGCGAGTCCAAGTCCGGCGCCCAGGAGGGCCTGCGCTTCCTGCGCCACCTGGCCGGCCTGCGCTCCGCCTCCCCGGCCGCCCGCATGATCGGCTTCGGCCTGATCGGCGTGACCGGCTTCGTGCCGAACCTGCTCGGCCTGTGGGCCCTCACCGCCGCCGGCCTGCACTACGTACCGGCCGAGATCCTCGCCAACCAGCTCGGCGTGGCCTGGAACTTCGTCCTCATCGAGCATCTGCTGTTCCGCGACCGGCGGCGGCACCGGAAGTGGTGGGACCGCGCCGGGCGGTTCGCGCTGCTCGCCAACGCGGACCTGGTGCTGCGCATCCCGCTGATCGCGCTGTTCGTCCACCGGCTCGGCATGGGCGTGCTGTCCGCGACCGCGCTCGCCCTGGTGACGACCTTCGTCCTGCGCTTCGCGGCGACCGAAGCGCTGGTCTATCTGCCGCGCAGGGGGCTGCGCGGGAGCAGCACAGCAAGGAGAGCCGCGTGAGAAGACGTCAGCTGACCAGGTACCGGAGAAGAACCGCACTCGTCGGGGTGGGGGCGCTCACCGCCGGCCTCCTCCTCGTCTCACCCCAGTCCGCCTCCGCCGCCAACCTGGTGAAGAACCCCGGCTTCGAGACCGCCGGCACCGGTGACATGCCGTACTGCTGGGAGAGGTCGGGGTGGGGGGACAACGACTTCGCCTTCTCGACCGTGGGCGACGCCCACAGCGGCTCCAAGGCCATGAAGGTCGAGCTCACCCGCCGCGTCGACGGCGACCGCAAGGCGCTGATCACGGAGTCCGCCGAGTGCGCGCCGGTCGTGACGGCGGGCAGGCAGTACGACCTCGGGCTCTGGTACAAGTCGACCACCCCGGACGCCTCGCTCACGCTCTTCCGGCACGACACGGCCGCCGGCTGGCAGTACTGGACCGACCTCAAGACGCTGGAGATGGCCGGGAGCTGGACCGAGGCCACCGTCCGCACCCCGGAGGTCCCGGCCGGCACCGACCGCATCACCTGGGGCGTCTCCGTGTACGGCACGGGCTCGGCCACCACCGACGACCACACGATGGAGCAGGTCGCCGACCCGGTACCGGACCCGGTGTGCACGGGCACGGCCGCGGAGTGCGCCGACGGCAGGTGGGACGTGCTGCCCACGGAGAACCCGGTCCGCTCCATGCACTCCGTCGTCCTCCACAACGGCAAGGTGCTGCTGATCGCGGGCTCCGGCAACAGCGAGGAGCAGTTCGCGGCGGGCACGTTCACCTCCGCGGTGTACGACCCGGTCAAGGGCACCTACAAGGTCATCCCCACGCCGAAGGACATGTTCTGCGCCGGGCACGTGCAGCTCCAGGACGGGCGCGTGCTGGTGATGAGCGGCAACAAGGCGTACCCGGTGGCGGGCGGGCACGGCTACGAGGGCTACAAGGACTCGTACGTCTTCGACCCGGTCACCGAGACGTACAGCAAGACCAACGACATGAACGACGGCCACTGGTACCCGTCGGCGACCGCGCTCGGCAACGGTGACGTCATCTCCTTCGGCGGGCTGCGCGAGGACTCGACCGGCTCGGTGACCGCCGAGCTGTGGTCGGACGCCGAGCAGCGGTGGCTGCCGACCTGGAAGGTCAACCAGACCTGGTCGTACTGGGGTCTGTACCCGTCGATGATCCTGATGCAGGACGGCCGCCTCTTCTACTCGGGCAGCCATGTCTTCGGCAACAACATCCCCGGCACCGGATCGGCGATCTACGACTACGCCGCCAACACCGTCACGCAGACCCCGGGCCTGCAGAACAAGGACCAGCGCGACCAGTCGGCGAGCGTGCTGCTGCCGCCGGCGCAGGACCAGAAGGTCCTCACCGTCGGCGGCGGCAACATCGACTCCAACCCGGACGCGGGCCGGCTGACCGACGTCATCGACCTGAAGTCCGCCGACCCGTCCTACGTCGCCGGCCCGCCGCTGCCGCAGGGCACCGTCGACCTCGGCAACGGCCGGGTCCCGCAGACCGGCGGCCAGGGCAAGATGTACGTCTCCACCGTCCTGCTGCCCGACGGCACGGTGCTGGAGACCGGCGGCGCGCTGCACAACCGGGCCGACCCGGTGTACGAGTCGTCGATCTACGACCCGGCCACCAACACCTTCGACCCGGTGGCCGCCGACCCCGAGGCACGCGGCTACCACTCGTCCTCGTTCCTGCTGCCGGACGGCCGGGTGATGTCGACCGGCGACAACCCGGGCAACGGCACCTGGAACCACGACGTGTCGATCTACACCCCGCCCTATCTGCTCAAGGGCCCGCGCCCGGCGATCACCTCGGTGATCGACACCGAGTGGAACTACGGCGACACCCAGCGGATCACCGTCGACCGGCCCGTCGCCAAGGCCGAGCTGATCCGTCCGGCCGCCGTCACCCACTCCTCCGACCCGAACCAGCGGTTCGTGGACCTGCCGCTGTCGGTGGACGGGAACAACATCGACCTGAACGTGACGAGCAACCCCGACCTGGCGCCGCCCGGCTGGTACATGCTCTTCGCGGTCGACGCCAACGGGGTGCCGTCCGTGGCCGAGTGGGTGCACCTCCAGGGCCCGCAGGCGCTGAAGGCCACCGACGCCTCGGCGCACGTCCACTCCTTCGCCGACTCGCTCGACGGCACCGTCACCGGGCCCGGCAAGAAGCGGACCTCGCAGCAGGTCAGCCCGGCCGTCTCCGGCTGCGACCGGCACTACGGCTCGATCAACGTCTGTGTGCCGACCGCGTTCCCGGACGAGGTGAAGAGGACGACGGCCGCCCGCTGCGCGTGGCTGAAGACGAACGACTACGGCCGCCTGAAGGTCAACGGCAAGGACGACCCGCTGCGGCTCGACCGGAACAAGGACGGGACCGCCTGCGGGAAGGGTGACGTGCGCAGGAATTAGCGGTCGCCCGCGAACTCTTTGAGGGCGCGCTCCACGATGGCCTCCAGCCGTTCGTGGTGCGCGCCCTTCCAGTACGCCTGCCCGCACTCCCGGCACTGCGCGAAGACGTCGTACGACCGCCGCGTCCCGCCTTCGAGCCGATCCGCCAGCTCCTCCTTGGTGACCTTGCGGAGCAGGCCGTTGCAGGCGGTGCAGCGGGTCCAGGGCCTGAGACCGGGACGGAACCGGCCGAGGACGTCCTGGAGCTGTTCCTCGGGGCGGGTGCTGTAGACGAAGGCGCCCGCCCACAGTTCCCGGCGGTGCAGCAGGCCCCGGTCCCGGCTGAGCATGACCCGCTTCTCGGCGGCCGAGCGAGCGGCGAGGGCCGGGTCGCCGATGTCCGTCGACTCGTACGCCGTGTCCACGCCGAGCAGGCGCAGCCTGCGGGCGAGGGTGCCGAGGTGGACGTCGAGGAGGAAGCGCAGGGGAGCGCCGGGGACCTCCTGGGGCCGTTCGACGGCCCGTACGCGGACGGACTCGCCCGCGGCCGGGAGGTGCGAGACGGGCCTTACGCGGCCGTCCACGACGAGGGAACCGACCTCGGTCAGCGGGACGCCGAGGGACTCGACGACATGGCCGAGGGTCGAGACACCGTCGGTGACGACCGGGGTGGCGCCGGTGCGACGCCGGCGCGCGACGAAGAGGGCCAGTTCGGGAGCGAACTCGACGTGGATCTCGGGTGCTGCGCTCACCGGGTCAGGATGTCATGCCCTCGGAGGCCGGCCGCGGGAGTTCTCCCGGGCCGGGCCGTGCTCACCGGTCGCGGTACACCTCGCGTCGACGGGCGGTCGCTAGCACCCGCACGAAGACGTCCGGGCCGCCTGCTCGAAGACATCGTCCAGGGCGCGGTCGGCCAGGTCGGCCAGGTCGCCCTGGTGGCCGTGTTCCGCCCAGTACCGCGAGACCTCCATCAGGCCGCCGATGAGGGACATCGTGAAGACCCGCACCTCCAGGCTCCCCGCGTCCGGGCCGGAGCGCCCGGCGATGGCGTCGGCCAGCAGGCGGCCGGTGGCCGACAGGCTCTCCAGCATCCGGGAGCGCACCGCGGGAACCTCGGCCATCAGCCGCGTCCGCAACCGCGTGACCTCGGGCTCCTCGCCGGTCCCGATGCCGATGGCCTTGCGCATCACGTACCGGACGGAGTCCGGCCACGGCTCGCCGGCCGGCCGGGCGGCGAGCTCCTCCGCCATGACCGGGTCGTACTCGTCCGTGAGGACGATGTCCTCCTTGGCCGGGAAGTAGCGCAGGACGGTCGACGGCGACACCTCGGCACGGTCGGCGATCTGCTCGATCGTCGTGGCGTGGTACCCCTGCTCCCCGATCAGCGCGTAGGCCGCGGCGCGGATCGTCCCGCGGGTCTTGATCTTCTTCCGCTCACGGAGTCCCAGCGGGGGGCGGCCGGCGGGGGCGGTGGTGCGTGCTGCCGTCATGAACGCCATTGTCCGTCGTTGCCCGTTGTCGTCCGTCGTCGTCCGTCGGTGTCCGGCATCGGTGTCCGGCATCGGTGCCGGCGTGACCACGGCCGCGCTGCTTCCTCCGCGCGCCGCGCGGTCGCCGTGTCCGGCAGGGACGAAGGTCTAGTAGGCGATCAGCGAGATGCAGACGTAGTGCGCGGTGAACGCCGCCAGGGTGAGGGAGTGGAACACCTCGTGGAAGCCGAACCAGCGCGGTGACGGGTTCGGGCGCTTGAGGCCGTAGATCACTCCGCCCGCGCTGTAGAGCAGGCCGCCGGTGATCACCAGGACCAGGACCGCGATGCCGCCCGCGCGCATGAAGTCGGGCAGGAAGAAGACGGCCGCCCAGCCCATCGCGATGTAGCACGGCGTGTACAGCCAGCGCGGGGCGCCGACCCAGAAGACGCGGAAGACGATGCCCGCCGCCGCGGCGCCCCAGATGCCCCACAGCAGCCACCGCCCCGTGGAGCCGGGCAGCAGCAGCATCGTCAGCGGGGTGTAGGTGCCGGCGATGATCAGGAAGATGTTGGCGTGATCCAGGCGGCGCAGCACGCCGTCCATGCGGGGGCTCCAGTCGCCCCGGTGGTACAGCGCGCTCACGCCGAACAGCAGGCAGGCGGTGAGCACGTAGACGGCGCAGGCGATCCGGGCTCTGGTGGTGTCGGCGAGGGCGGTGAGCACCAGGCCGGCGATGAGTACGGCCGGAAACATGCCGAGGTGCAGCCAGCCGCGGAGCCTGGGCTTGACCGGATGCGGCAGGGAGAGCGCGACGGGAGCGCCGCCGGCGTCGGCCGGCGTGTCCGTGTGCGCGTCAGGGGCGGACGCATTCATGCGGGCATCGTACCTACGGAGGCGTAACTTACGGATCGCCGTGATCCGCTGACCGGCAAAGAGTGGCCATCGTCTCACGCGCTGTGTGCGGGCGTACCGGAGTCTCCGTGTCAAGGAACCGTCCGCCGAATCCCATGTGGACGCAAAGTGGCCGCTCTACACGTGGCGATCCTCACTCTGCTCACTTGGGCGGCCCTCTGGACAGATGGGCGGACTCGTCGGATGATCAAATGAGTGCGGTCGGCACCGGATGAGCGCCAGAGGGACTCGACGCGAAGCATCCGGGTCGCGGCCCCCACGGGGCAACAAGGACAAAATCCCTCATTTAGGAGCAATCGTGGCGCGCGACATCGCGGCTCCCCCCGTCATCCCCACCACCCACAAGGAACTGATCTCGTGGGTGAACGAGATCGCGGAACTGACGCAGCCGGACCGCGTGGTCTGGTGTGACGGATCCGAGGCCGAGTACGAGCGACTGTGCGAAGAGCTCGTGGCCAAGGGCACCTTCAAGAAGCTCGACCCGGTCAAGCGCCCCAACTCCTACTACGCGGCCTCCGACCCGACCGATGTCGCGCGCGTCGAGGACCGCACCTTCATCTGCTCCGAGAAGGAGGAGGACGCGGGTCCGACCAACCACTGGAAGGCCCCCGCGCAGATGCGGGAGATCTTCACCGGCGAGCAGGGTGTCTTCCGCGGCTCGATGCGCGGCCGGACGATGTACGTCGTCCCGTTCTGCATGGGCCCGCTGGGCTCGGACCTCTCCGCGATCGGCGTGGAGATCACCGACTCCGCCTACGTCGCCGTGTCCATGCGCACCATGACCCGCATGGGACAGCCCGTCCTCGACGAGCTCGGCTCCGACGGCTTCTTCGTGCGTGCCGTGCACACGCTCGGAGCACCGCTGGAGGAGGGCCAGGAGGACGTCCCCTGGCCGTGCAACTCCACCAAGTACATCTCCCACTTCCCGGAGACCCGCGAGATCTGGTCCTACGGCTCCGGCTACGGCGGCAACGCCCTGCTCGGCAAGAAGTGCTACGCCCTGCGCATCGCCTCCGTCATGGCCCGCGACGAGGGCTGGCTCGCCGAGCACATGCTGATCCTCAAGCTGACCCCGCCGCAGGGCGAGTCCAAGTACGTCGCCGCCGCCTTCCCGAGCGCCTGCGGCAAGACCAACCTCGCCATGCTGGAGCCGACCACCCGCGGCTGGACCGTCGAGACCATCGGCGACGACATCGCCTGGATGCGCTTCGGCGAGGACGGCCGCCTCTACGCCATCAACCCCGAGGCCGGCTTCTTCGGCGTCGCGCCCGGCACCGGTGAGCACACCAACGCCAACGCGATGAAGACGCTGTGGGGCAACGCCGTCTTCACGAACGTGGCGCTGACCGACGACAACGACATCTGGTGGGAGGGCATGACGGAGGAGACTCCGGCCCACCTCACCGACTGGAAGGGCAACGACTGGACGCCGGAGTCGGGGACCCCGGCCGCCCACCCCAACGCCCGCTTCACCGTCCCCGCCGCGCAGTGCCCGATCATCGCGCCCGAGTGGGAGGACCCCAAGGGCGTGCCGATCTCGGCGATCCTCTTCGGCGGGCGCCGCGCCACCGCCGTCCCGCTGGTGACGGAGTCCTTCGACTGGAACCACGGCGTCTTCCTCGGCGCCAACGTGGCCAGCGAGAAGACCGCCGCCGCCGAGGGCAAGGTCGGCGAGCTGCGCCGCGACCCCTTCGCCATGCTGCCGTTCTGCGGCTACAACATGGGCGACTACATGGGCCACTGGGTCGACGTCGCCAAGGACAAGGACCCGGCGAAGCTCCCGAAGATCTACTACGTCAACTGGTTCCGCAAGAACGACGAGGGTCAGTTCGTCTGGCCCGGCTTCGGTGAGAACAGCCGTGTCCTGAAGTGGATCGTGGAGCGTCTGGAGGGCAGGGGCGAGGGCGTCGAGACCCCGATCGGCATCCTGCCGGCGAAGGGTGCCCTCGACACCGACGGCCTGGACCTCTCCGAGTCCGACCTGGACTTCCTCCTCACGGTCGACAAGGAGGTCTGGCGCGAGGAGGCCGCCCTGGTCCCCGACCACCTCAACACGTTCGGCGAGCACACGCCCAAGGAACTGTGGGACGAGTACCGGGCGCTGGTGCAGCGCCTGGGCTGAGCCCGCGACAGACTCCGCGGCCGGTCTCCGAGTATGCCCTGACCAGCGACATCGTCACGGCCGGCCGCGGTGCCGACACCCCATGCCGGCGAGGTTCCGTACAACGGCGTGCGGGACCCGGGCCTGCCGTCGCCCTCCCGTCCGCCCCGACGGGAGGAGGGTGACGGCAGGCCTTCGCCTCTACCTCCGTGCCTGCCCCTCGCTCACGTCGAGCGGTCCTCCAGACACCCCCTGTGGGCCCCTGCCGCCGCGCCTCCGTCTCGCGCAGGCTCGCCGCCGGCCGCTCCGCCTCCTCGTCGAGACGTGCTCGGGGATGACGACGGCGTCGGCGAGGCGCATGCGGCCGCCGCGGGGTGTTCGACCTCCGGGCCGCTCGCACAGATGTGACCGGGGTGCGTGGTGCGGATGTGACCGGGACCCGTGGTGCGGATGTGACCGGGGTGCGTGGTGCGGAACTGGTCGTCGAGCTGCTTGCGGATGCGGCGGATCGTGCCCTCGTGACGCTTCGACGGGCACATTTGGCCAGGATCGGACCGGACGGGCCGATCTCGACGCTCCGGGCTCCTTCGAGCCGCTCGGCGTAGGCCCCGAGTTCCTCGGCGGTGGCGCGTATCTTCGCGCCCTCCATGGCCATGCCCTCACGGTACTGAGGATGTGGCGCCCGGTCCGCGCGTCGCTGCGGGTGCACGCGGACCGGGGCCGTTCATGGGGACCCTGGCGGGAGGGTCAGCCGGTGGCGCTCAGTTCCCTCGGTTCGGCCAGGGCGGCGGCGTGCGCGTCCATGCGCTGTGCCGACAGGATCGCCGCGGCCGTGTCGGCGCGCGAGGCCGCGACCACCAGGGCTCGCCCGGCCAGGGCGTGCGCCCGCCGGTGCAGTGCGGTGAGCTGGCTCTGGCGTCCGCCGGTGGCCACCGCACGGACCGGCGCGAGGCCTCCCCGCAGCCGCGTCACCTGCTCGGCGAGCCGGTCGGCCGCCGTGTCCAGGTCGGCCGACGGGGCCAGCGCGCGGAGTTCGTCCGTGACGGCGAGCAGCGCGGCGAGGTGTCCCGCGAGCTGGATGTCGAGCTCTTCCTCGCGGGAACGGTGGGGGAAGTCGGGGTTGGGGCCGTCCACCGTGCTGTGGACCGACTTGGTGCGGATCGGTTCGTACATGGGATGGCCTCCTGAAACTGTCAGGAAGCCATCCTAGCTTAGATTCCGTCTAAAGTTGAAATCCCCCTACGGCTGGCTGTAGCCGTCCAGGAAGTTCCCTATCCGGGTGATCGCGGACCGCAGATCGCCCACCGAGGGCAGGGTCACCACCCGGAAGTGGTCCGGCTCCGGCCAGTTGAAGCCGGTGCCCTGGACGACCATGATCTTCTCCTGGCGGAGCAGGTCCAGGACCATCCGCCGGTCGTCCTTGATCTTGAAGACCTGAGGGTCGAGGCGCGGGAAGAGATACAGCGCCCCCTTCGGCTTCACGCAGCTCACCCCGGGGATCTGGGTCAGCAGCTCGTACGCCACGTCCCGCTGCTCCCGCAGCCGCCCGCCCGGCAGGACCAGGTCGTTGATGGTCTGGCGGCCGCTGAGCGCGGCGACGACCCCGTGCTGCCCCGGCATGTTCGCGCACAGGCGCATGTTCGCCAGGATCGTCAGACCCTCGATGTAGGAGTCGGCGTGGGCGCGCGGCCCGGAGATCGCCATCCAGCCGACCCGGTAACCGGCGACCCGGTACGCCTTGGACATGCCGTTGAAGGTGAGGGTGAGCAGGTCCGGGGCGACCTTGGCGGTCGGGGTGTGCGTGGCCTCGTCGTACAGGATCTTGTCGTAGATCTCGTCCGAGCAGATCAGCAGGTTGTGCCGGCGGGCGATGTCGGTCAGCCCCCGCAGCATCGCCTCGTCGTACACCGCCCCCGTCGGGTTGTTCGGGTTGATGATGACGAGTGCCTTGGTGCGGTCGGTGACCTTCCGCTCCACGTCCGCGAGGTCGGGCATCCAGTCGGACTGCTCGTCGCAGCGGTAGTGCACGGCGGTGCCGCCGGAGAGGGAGACGGCCGCGGTCCACAGCGGGTAGTCCGGCGCCGGTACGAGGACCTCGTCCCCGTCGTCCAGCAGCCCCTGCATCGCCATCACGATCAGCTCGGAGACGCCGTTGCCGATGAAGACGTGCTCGACGTCCGTCTCGATGCCCAGGGTCTGGTTGTGCATGACCACCGCCCGGCGCGCGGCCAGCAGGCCCTTCGCGTCGCCGTAGCCGTGCGCCGACGAGACGTTGCGGAGGATGTCCTCCAGGATCTCCGGCGGGCACTCGAAGCCGAACGCGGCCGGATTCCCGGTGTTCAGCTTGAGGATGCGGTGGCCTGCCGCTTCCAGGCGCATCGCCTCCTCGAGAACCGGGCCCCGGATCTCGTAACAGACGTTGGCGAGCTTGGTCGACTGGATCACCTGCATGTCAGGGAGCTTACGGCCCGGTAACGCTCCGTGGGTGGTGTTTTCCGCCACGCGAGACGCGGCGGTTTGGGTGGATACCGCCACCGGCGGTCCCGCAGGCCTGTTCTCCGGCCCGTCCCCGGCCGAAAACGACGCCTTGCCCCCGCATTTCCCTGCAATCACAATGCGCATGACAAGTCAGTGGGTGGCCGGACGATCTTCGGCCACCCTCGTCGTGCAGAGGGGACCCCCCACATGAGAAAGCCTCTCGTCGCCGCGCTCTTCGCCCTGGTGATCGCCGGGGCCGGTGCGGCACCGGCCGTCGCGGCACCCGCGCCGGCCGAGGACGGCGCCGCTCCCGCGGTCCAGGCCGTCACCTTCGCCGGCACCGTCTCGCTCAGCAACTGCTCCGGCTCGGTCGTCCGCTTCCCCGGATCGGAGGAGAACGACCCGGCGATGGTGATGTCGAACGGGCACTGTCTGGAGACCGGGTTCCCGGCCGCCGGGGAGGTCGTCGTCGAGCGCGCGTCCACCCGCACCTTCGGCCTGCTCAACTCCGCCGGCACCCGACTCGGCACCCTGCGGGCCAGCAAGATCGCCTACGCGACGATGACCGACACGGACGTCGCGCTGTACCAGCTCACCACCACGTACGCGCAGATCAGAAGCGCGTACGGCATCGCCGCGCTGACCCTGGACGACACCCGCCCGGCCGCCGGTACCGCCATCACGGTCGTCTCCGGCTACTGGAAGCGCACCTACTCCTGCAACGTCGACGGCTTCGCCTACCGCCTGAAGGAAGGCGCGTGGGCCTGGAAGGACTCGGTCCGCTACACCTCCGCCTGCCAGACCATCGGCGGCACCTCGGGCTCACCCGTCATCGACAACACCACCGGCAAGGTCGTCGCCGTCAACAACACCGGCAACGAGGACGGCGGGCGCTGCACCGACAACAACCCCTGCGAGGTCGACGCCAACGGCACCGTCACCGTCCGCCGGGGCATCAACTACGCCCAGCAGATCCACCAGATCCCGGCCTGCTTCGGCCTCGACAACAAGCTGGACCTCGGCAGGAGCGGCTGCACCCTGCCGAAGCCGTAGACCCGTAGACCCGTAGACCCGTAGACCCGTAGACCCGTAGACCCGTAGACCCGTAGACCCGTAGACCCGTAGGGCCCATGGAGTGTAGGGCCGTAACCGCCTACGGGGTGGTCCTGCGTACCGCCCGCCCCGCCCGTACGTCCGTCCGGCGGCCGTCCTCGATCACGAAGCGGCCGTCGATCAGGACGTACGGGATGCCCCTCGGGAGCGCCCGCGGGTGCTCGAAGGTCGATCCGGCCGCGACCGTGGCCGGGTCGAACAGCACGAGGTCCGCCCGGTGGCCCTCGCGGACCAGCCCCCGGTCCGGGAGCCGCAGCCGGGCGGCCGGGCGTGCGGTGAGGTGGGCGACGCACTCCTCCTGGGACAGCACGCCCAGCTCCCGAACGTACCGGCCGAGGTAGTGCGGGAAGGTGCCGTAGGCGCGCGGGTGCGGCTTGCCGCCCTGGAGGATGCCGTCCGAGCCGCCGGTGTGCACCCGGTGCCGCATGATCGCCCGTACGTTCTCCTCGTGGCCGACGTGCTGGAGGACCGTCGAGCCGAGCCGGTCGTCGAGGAGGAGCCGGCGGGCGGTCGTCCACGGGGCCTCGCCGCGCAGGCCGGCCACGTCCTGGACGGTACGGCCGACGTGGTCCGCGAGTCCCGGATCCGTCACCCCGGAGATCTCGATCGTGTCCCACTCCACAGGCACGCCGTGGCAGCCGTCCGCGCCGACGACCTCCAGATCGTGCCGAACGCGCTCCGCCGTCTCCTCGTCCGCCAGCCGCCTGAGGATCTCCGCCGGACCGCCCTCGCTCGCCCAGCTCGGCAGCAGCGCCGCGAGAGTGGTGGAGCCGGGAGTGTAGGGATAGGTGTCGAGGCTGATGTCGGCTCCGGCGGCCAGCGCGTCGTCGAGGAGGGCCAGCAGCTCGGGCGCGCGGCCCTTGTTCACGCCGAAGTTCATGGTGGCGTGCGCCAGATGCAGCGCGCAGCCGGCCTCCCGGGTGAGGGCCACCATCTCCTCGTACGCCTCCAGGGCCCCGGCCCCGTAGGAGCGGTGGTGCGGGCAGTAGTAGCCGCCGTACGACGCCACCACCCGGCACAGCTCGGTCAGTTCGGCGCCCCTGGCGTACATGCCGGGGGTGTAGGTCAGGCCCGACGACATCCCGACGGCACCCTGCTCCATGCCCTCGGCGACCAGCCGCCGCATCCGGTCCAGCTCCTTCGGCGTCGCCTCGCGGTCCTCCCAGCCGACGACGAGCGCGCGGACCGTGCCCTGCGGGACGAGATAGGCCGCGTTCACCGCGATCCCCTGATCGAGCCGGTCGAGGTACTCGCCCACCGACCGCCAGTCGAAGTCGACGTCGTCGCCGTCGCCGTTCCAGCCGGTGATCGCGCGGCGGACCTCGGCGAGCGTGCGGTCGTCGACCGGCGCGTACGACAGCCCGTCCTGGCCGAGGACCTCCAGGGTGACGCCCTGCGCGGCCTTGGCGCTGTGGCCGGGGTCGCGCAGCAGCGCGAGGTCGCTGTGGGCGTGCATGTCG
The DNA here is from genome assembly GCF_053591515.1 of Streptomyces sp. NPDC003011. NCBI lineage: Bacteria > Bacillati > Actinomycetota > Actinomycetes > Kitasatosporales > Streptomycetaceae > Streptomyces > Streptomyces sp. NPDC003011. The sequence goes on along the minus strand of NZ_JBSFTY010000043.1, from coordinate 11,286 downwards.
ATGAAGCCGGGGGACAGGACCAGCCCCCCGGCGTCCAGCTCGCGGCGGGCCCTGGGCCGCTGGCAGCCGGCCGCCGCGGCCTCCTGGACGATTCCCACGATCCGGCCGCCGTCCACGACCACGTCGGCGCGGTACGAGGGGCCGCCGGAGCCGTCCACGACGTCCGCGTCCCGGATGACGAGCTCCTCCACGAAGGGCCTCCTGGCGGTCTCTGGAAGGGCGGGTCTCTAGAAGAACGTACGGATGTAGTCGACGACCGTGCCGTCCGCCTCGGTGAGCGGGATCAGCTGCCACTTGTCGAAGGACGTGCACGGGTGGGAGAGACCGAGGCCCAGCCAGTCGCCGACCTCCAGGTCCGCCTCCGGCGCGGTACGCACCCAGGCGTGCTGGTCGGACAGGGCGGTCACCTCGATGCCGGTGGCCGGGCGCTCGGCGCCGTCCCGGCGGACGGCCTGCGCGACGGGCAGGCCGAGGTCGTACGCCGCGTCCCGCTTGCCCGCGTTCACGAACGCCTGCTCGGCGGACGGCCGGGACACCACCTGCGTCCACAGCCGGAACGCCGGCTCCAGGGCGCCCTCCTCGGGGACCCGGGTGAAGGGGGTCAGCTCGCGGTAGTGGCCGTCGTCGTGCGAGACGTAGGCGCCCGAGCGCAGCAGCTTCAGGACCGGGCGGGACAGTTCGGGGATCCCGGCGAAGACGTCGGCGACCGCGTCGAACCAGGCGCTGCCGCCGGCGCTGACGACGATCTCGTCCGCCGCGGAGAACCGTCCGGCCGTGTCGAACCCGGCCGCCAGGGCGACCAGCCGCCGCAGCCAGGCCCGCACCCGCTCGGGGTCCGCCCGCGGGACCTCGCCCTCGTAACCGGCCACGCCGACGAGCCGCAGGGTCCGGGCCGCCGCCACCGCGTCGGCGACCGCCGCGCCCTCCGCGTCCGTACGGACGCCGGTGCGGGCGCCTTCCCCGGCGGCGAGCTCGACCACCACGTCCAGGGGGCGGCGGGCGCCGCGCAGGGCCGCGTCCATCAGCCCGACTCCGCGCACGGAGTCGACGTAACAGATCACCCGGAAGTCGTCGTCGGCGTCGAGCCGGCCGGAGATCCAGCGGAGTGCCGCCGGGTCGACCAGCTCGTTCGCGAGGAAGATCCGCTGGACGCCGAAGGCCCGGGCCACCCGCACCTGGTGCGGTACGGCGAGGGTGATGCCCCACGCCCCGTGCTCGATCTGGCGCCGGAAGAGCTGCGGGGCCATGGTGGTCTTGCCGTGCGGGGCGAAGGCGAGGCCGTGCCGGGCCGCGTACGTCTCCATGAGCCGCAGGTTGTGGTCCAGGCGCTCGGCGGAGAGGGAGAGCACCGGAGTGGTGAAGCCGTCGGTGAAGAGGCCGCGGCGCTGGGCGGCCAGCTCGCCGACGGTCAGCCCGTCCGCGTCCGGGGGGAGGCCCTTGAAGCGGTGATCGACGCGTTCCTCCGCCAGGCGGGCGAGCGCTTCGGTGGCCATGAAGCCTCCTGGTCAGAATGGTTGCATTCCACGCAACGAGCATTGCGTACATCGCTTACCGCTGTCTAACATCTCGGCCGACGCGGGGTCAACGGAGCCGCCGCCAGCCCCCACCCGGCCGAGGAGCTGCCACCATCGTGACCACCACCGGGCCCCGCACCGCCCCCGGCGTCGTGGACGTCGTCGCGCTCGGCGAGTCCATGGTCACGTTCCTGCCCACCCGGCCGGGCCGTCTCGCCGATGTTCCCTCCTTCGACCGGTCCATCGGCGGCGCGGAGTCGAACGTGGCGTGCGCGCTGGCCGCCGCCGGCCACGCGGTGCGATGGATCAGCCGGGTCGGCGCCGACGGGTTCGGCGACCACCTGGTCGGGACGATCGGGTCGTACGGCGTCGACGTGTCCGCCGTACGGAGGGACCCGGCGCGTCCCACCGGCGTCTACTTCCGCACGGCGGGGGACCGCTCCACCGACGCCCACGAGGTGGCGTACTACCGGGCGGGATCGGCGGCCTCCGCGATGTCGGTGCACACCGTGGACCTCGCGGCGGCCAGGGCGGCCCGCATCCTGCACGTCTGCGGCATCACGGCGGCCCTGTCCGAGGACTGCCTCGGCCTGCTCCGCGAGCTGACGGCCCCCGGACCCGGCCGCCCGCTGGTCTCCTTCGACGTCAACCACCGCGCCGGCCTGTGGCGGGACACCGACGGACCGCGGATCCTGCTGGAGCTGGCACGCGGGGCCGACATCGTGTTCGTCGGGGCGGACGAGGCGGCACAGGCGTGGGGGATCACGGGCGGGCCGCGGGCCGTCCGGCAGGCGCTGCCGGAGCCGGGGCTGCTGGTCGTGAAGGAGGGGGCCCGCGGGGCGACGGTGTTCGGACACGGGGGTGACGGCGAGCGGACGGACGGCTCCCCGCGGCCACGCGTCCGCGTCACGCCCGCGGGCGGCACCCCGGCCGGCCGCCGGACGCCGGGAAGCCGGGCCGCCGGGACGGCTCCCGCCCCGGCGCAAGACGGCACCCCGCCGGCGCGTGGCCCGGCTCCCACCCCGCGTGCCGGACAGCCCGCCACCTTCGTCCCGGCCCTCCACGTCGACGTGGTCGCACCCGTCGGCGCCGGCGACGCCTTCGCCGCCGGTTTCCTCTCCGGCACCCTGCGCGGCCTGCCCGTGCGGGACCGCGTCCGCCACGGTCACCTCATGGCCGCCGCCGCCCTCACCGCCCCCGGCGACCTCGCCCCGCCCCCGGCCCGCCACCACGCCGACCGCCTGGTCGCCCTGGACGACGACGCGTGGGGGAGACTTCGACTCGGCCCCGGCTGGACACAGACCGAACAGCGGGCCGAGGAGGAGGTACGTACGCCATGAGCCAGACCGTCGACCGCGCGCTGAGCATCCTGCCGCTGCTCGCCGAGGGCCCCGCCGACCTGGGCCAGGTCGCCGACCGCCTCGGCGTGCACAAGTCCACCGCACTGCGCCTGCTGCGCACCCTGCACGAACACGGCATGGTCTACCGCCAGTCCGACCAGCGCTACCGCCTGGGCGCCCGCCTCATCGCCCTCGCCCAGGAGGCGATGGAGAACCTCGACATCCGCGAGATCGCCCACCCCCACCTGGTACGCCTCAACGAGCAGTGCGGGCACACCGTCCATCTCGCCGTCCACGAGGAGAACGAGGTCCTCTACATCGACAAGGTGGAGAGCCGGTACCCGGTGCGCATGTACTCGCGGATCGGCAAGCCGGTCGCCATCACCGTCGCGGCCGTGGCGAAGCTGCTGCTCGCCGACCTCCCGGACACCGAGCGCCGCGCCCTCGCGGAGAAGCTCGACTACCCCCTGTACACGGCCCGTTCGACACCGAACGCCGCCGCGTTCCTGCGCGAGCTGGACACGGTGCGCGAGCAGGGCTGGGCCACGGACCTCGGCGGCCACGAGGAGTCCATCAACTGCGTCGCGGCCCCCGTCCGCGGCGCCGACGGACGGGTGGTCGCCGCGATGTCGGTCTCCGCGCCCAACGTCGTGGTCACCGCCGACGAACTCCTCACCCTGCTCCCGCTGGTGCGCCGCACCGCGGACGCCGTCAGCGGCGAGTACTCCGGCAGGACCCCCGTCAAGGAAGCCACCTCATGACAGAGAAGACCGCGCTCACCCCGAAGACCCACACCACCCCGCCCGCGAAGTTCTCGCACGGCGTGAAGAAGGGCAACATCCTCCAGGTCGCCGGTCAGGTCGGTTTCCTCCCCGCCGAGGAGGGCCGGCCGCCCGCACCCGCCGGCCCGACCCTGCGCGCGCAGACCCTCCAGACCCTCGCCAACGTCAAGGCGATTTTGGAGGAGGGCGGCGCGAGCTGGGACGACGTGATGATGATCCGCGTCTACCTCACGGACGTGGACCACTTCGCCGAGATGAACGCCCTCTACGACGCGTACTTCGAGGAGCAGGCCCTCACCGCGCCCCCGGCCGCCCGCACGACGGTCTACGTCGGCCTCCCTGCCGGGCTCCTCATCGAGATCGACGCGCTCGCCGTACTCGGCTGACGCTCCCTCATTTCCCCGCTCAGCCTGTCCGTACAGCCGTATGCGCGGCTGTTGTTCGTGCAGCCGTATGTAGGCGTCTGATAACGAAGTAGGGGTTGGCTGTGTCCGACACAGGATCGTCGACCATACTGCCCGCTGTGGAGCAGCGCATAGGTTCGAGCAGCCAGCCCCTGGAAGGCGCCGGATTCGACCCGGCTTTCATCCCCGGGCTCACCGCACCCGTGTCCGGCGGACCGGCGGACGCCAAGCAGCGGGAGCCGGAGGAGACCGACTCGGACGAGGCCGGTGCGCAGGAGGCCGCGGCGAAGGCGCCGGGCGCCTCGGGCGCCTCCGCCCCGGACGGCTCCGACGCGGACGCCTCCGACGCCTCCGACGCGGACGACTCCGACGAGGTGCCCGACGGGCCCGTGTTCGAGGCGTCCGACCGTCGCGCGAAGATCGTCGCCGATCACCGGGGCGTCCGGCTCGCCCTGGACGACCAGGCGTGCGAGTTCCGCTGGGACGAGATCGGCGCGGTCGAGACGGAGTCCCCCCGCTTCGGCAAGCGGTTCACCATCACGGTGCACACGCCTGACCGCCGCTGGTACCCGATCGAGATCGAGGCCACGTCCAGGAGCCGCTTCGCGGAGTGGGACGAGCAGCTGGACGCGGTCCTCGACGCCTATTTCGAGGACGGCGACGAGGCCACCGAGGCGGAAGCGGACACCGAGGAACCGGACACCAAGAAAGCGGACACCAAGAACACGGACACCAAGAAGGCGGACACCGAGGTGGAGAGCTGAACGGCGGAGCCGTCGCCGGGCGGGTGTACGCCCGGCGACGGCTCACGCGCGCCTGACCGCGGTAACCGCGGTACTGGGCCCGCCTCAACCGCAGTACTGGGCCTGCTTCCCGATGGACCGGTACATGCAGTCCGCGTTCTCCAGCAGTTGCAGCACCGCGTCCCGGTTGCGCGAGGTCTCCCGCTCGATGACCTCGTCGGGCGGGTAGAAGCCGCCCCCCGAGCTGGACGACGGGTACATCTCGAACGTGTAGCCGAAGATCTTGTGCGTACCCCACAGGTAGTCGTCGATCGACCCGTCCGTGATGTACAGGTCGCTCGACTGTTCCGCGGTGTACCCGTTGCTCGCGCCCATCTTCTGCCCGACGGCGGCGAAGGCGTTCCGGTCGTCGGCCGTCATGCCCGTGGCCGTGTCCGCGGTGGTGTACCCGAAGGGCCACAGCACGAGTTCGCTGTACGTGTGGAAGTCGATGCCGGCCGCGATCTGCTGCTTGCCGCCGACGACCCGGCTGCGCACGAAGTCGGCGACGACCTTGACCTCCGGCGCCGACTCGGGAGCGGTGCCCCGGTAGGTGTCCGAGGACGGCGACCCGGAGGAGCCGCCGCAGCAGCCCCACCGGTAGGCCCAGTTGCGGTTCATGTCCGTACCGACGTACGAGGAACCGCTGTTGGGCTGCCGGTTCTTGCGCCACGAACGGTACGAGCCGGTCGCGATGTCGTACTCGCCGCCGTCCGGGTTGAGGTCGGGCACGATCCAGATCTCACGGTTGTTCACCATGCTCGTGACCCGGGAGTCGGAGCCGTAGCCCGCTCCCAGTTCGCGGATCAGGTAGAGCGCCATCTCGACGGTGAGGTGCTCGCGCGCGTGCTGGTGGTGCGTGAACAGCACTTCGGGCTCGGCCTCGTCGGTCGCCACGTTGTCGCTGATCTTGATGGCGACGATGTCCCGGCCCTGGTAGGACTTCCCGATCACGCGCCTGCTCATGATGTTCGGGTAGGCCGACAGCCGCGTGGTGATCTCGGCGTTCATCTCGGCGTAGTTGTGGTAGCGGGAGTCGGCCGAGGGGAAGTCGAGGAGCCGGACGTCGTCCTCGCCGTTCGACCGGTCCGGCACCGCGCCGAGGGGCGAGACGTCGTAACCGAGTTGTTTCAGCTTCTTGACCTGGTCCGCGCGCCCGGAGATGAACACCGAGTGGTCGTCGGCGTCGTCCACCGTCACGCCGGACCGCTGCAGCGCGGTGCGTGACGCGGAGTCCGAGTGCATGTGGACCTCGTACTGGCGGATGTCGTCGGCCGCCGGTGCCGCCTTCTGGGCGCTGTCGGCGTTCGCGGAGAGCGAGCCCGTGAGGGCGAGTGCCGCGAGGGTGGCGACGGCGGCGACGGCGGCGCGCCGTCTGCCGCTGCGGGCGCCCGAGCCTCGTGTGCGAAGTCGCATGAAGTCTCCTAGGTTCTCCAGGGATTCCGGGATCTCCGGAAGCGGGGAGTGGAGCGGGGGGTGGATCAGCGACGGTGCTGGTGCGGGTGTGCCGCTCATCGTCTGCTCATGGCATGAGCAGGTCAAGAGTGAGTAGGGACGCGGTGGCGTGAACCGGCCGGTGCGTGGCCGGTGAACGACCGCGCAGTGTACGCGGTTTCACCCCGGGAGGACGCCCTCGGATTCGCCCCCACCCCCCGACCCCGACACCCGCCGGTGCCTTCCTTCACCGCACGCCCCCTTGTGCCCTCGTCCGCTTTGCGCTTTCTTGATCGGCATGGCGGACACCACGGGCAACACAGCGACAGGGACCGGCAGCTCGGCACCCCGCAAGTCCAGTTGGAAGTACATCGGCCCGGGCATCGTCGTCGCCGCGACCGGCGTCGGCGCCGGCGACCTGGTGGCGACCCTCATCGCGGGCAGCAACTTCGGCTACACCCTCCTGTGGGCCGCCGTCCTCGGCTGCCTGGTCAAGATCTCCCTCGCCGAGGCGGCGGGCCGCTGGCACCTGTCCACCGGCCGCACCCTCTTCGACGGCTGGGCGAGCCTGGGCCGCTGGACCACCTGGTTCTTCGTCGTCTACGTCGTGATCTGGGGCTTCGTCTACGGGGCGGCGGCGATGTCGTCGAGCGCGCTCCCGCTCCAGGCCCTGTTCCCGGACGTCATGGACCTCAAGTGGTGGGCCATCGCCTGCGGTCTGGTCGGCCTGGTCTTCGTCTGGTTCAACAAGTACGCGGTCTTCGAGAAGGTCATGACGGTCCTGGTGGGCGTCATGTTCGTGGTGACCGTGTACCTGGCGATCAGGGTCACCCCGAACCTGGGCCACGCCTTCGCGGGCCTGCTGCCGGTCCTGCCCGACGAGAAGGACTCGGTCCTCAACACCCTCGGCCTGGTCGGCGGCGTCGGCGGCACGATCACGCTCGCCGCGTACGGCTACTGGGTCAACGCGAAGGGCTGGACCAACACCGGCTGGATGAAGGTGATGCGGCTGGACAACCGGGTCGCCTACGCCACGACGGGCATCTTCGTCATCTCGATGCTCTTCGTCGGCGCGGAGCTGCTGCACTCGGCGAACGTGGCCATCGCGAGCGGCGACAAGGGCCTGATCCAGCTCAGCGACATCCTGGAGGACAAGTACGGCACGGCCACCGCCAAGTTCTTCCTCATCGGGTTCTTCGCCACGTCCTTCACCTCCCTGATCGGCGTCTGGCACGGCGTGAGCCTGATGTTCGCGGACTTCGTGGAGCGCTACCGCAAGCGTGACGCGGTGAGCGGCGAGGAGGTCGCCTCGGGCGCCCGCGAGAAGTCCTGGCCCTTCCGCGCCTACCTCCTCTGGCTGACCTTCCCCCCGATCGTCCTGCTCTTCCAGGGCCAGCCGTTCCGCCTGATCATCCTCTACGGCGTCCTGGGCGCCGCCTTCCTCCCCTTCCTGGCCGGCACCCTGATGTGGCTCCTCAACTCCTCCCGCACCCCGTCCGAGTGGCGCAACGGCCACCTGAGCAACGCGATGCTGGCCATCGCGGGCCTGCTGTTCCTGGTCCTGTGCGTGAAGCAGATCTGGGACCAGCCGTGGTCGGAGTTCTTCTAGGGCCGGCCCGGTGCGGGCCGGCCCTCAGCAGGGGGCCTGGTCAGAGCAGGTGGTCGGCCTTCCCCGCCTTGATGTCGAGGATCATCGCGCGGAGCGCTTCGCGGGAGTCGGTGAGGTAGGCGTCCTCGGCACCGGTTATGGCGATGTAGGCGTTGCCTTGGGGGTCGGTGCCGAGGCGGAAGCAGCTCGCTCCCTCACCACAGAAGGGCTCTTCCCACGTGATCTCGTCCATCGGGTCACTCCTCACAGCGATTGATTCTTTGCGGCGGACTCGGTGTGGACAACCGACGCGGAATGGTTCGAGTGTGCTCCATCATCTACCTATGAATGGGCAAGGATGCTTCGTTTCTCCGCTTCATATTTCTGCAAAGCCTCGGGATCACGATCGTAATAGGAATCCCAAAACCCCGCCTGACTCCATATGTCAGGGCGGAGTGCGAATGAGCCCGTGTCAAATTGAAAGTATCGCCAACTGGGTGGTAGCGCAGAAGAGGTTACTGTGAAGACTCGATTGTCGAAGAGGGCGGGAGACTCCCCGGCGATTGGTTCGATTCGGAAAAGGGTGCTCCTCTCGTGGGGTGCGAAGACTTCTAGGACAACGTACTCCTTCCCTTCCCTTAATGCATCGATTCCATGAATCGATGGCTGACCTTCAATTTTTCGAGTAAGGAACTTAACGCGCATTTTATTGCCTTTTGTTCATGATGACTCTGTAGTCATATTGAAACACCTTGCCAGTTTCTTCATTGCAGTAAGGCGACTGGTGTGTTCGGGTTGTTACTTCCCCTAATCGGCGCAACTGCTTTCGTCAGCTGTCATGAATTCGCGTACTGCCGGATTTCCGATATCTTCTCCCGGGATTACGGTGCGTGATTCCCTAAGTGTTGTGGGGTGAGCATGCCGCTATCGTCGCATAGGGATTCCGCAGAGTCCCTGCGTAGTGTGTCTACGAGGCGCTGCGCTTCGGCGGATCCGGAGATGAAGTTCTCGTTGACATCCTTGCCCTCCTTGCTCAACACGTTGAGGCATCACGGAGCGTTTTCAGAGTGGCCACCGGTCGGGTGACGGGGTGGCCTTCCACAACGCACGAGGCTCCTGTGCCGTTGAGGGAGGTGTTCGACGTCTCAACTCATCAGCCCAGGAGCCTCGTTGGTTCCCTATCCTGCCGCACACGACCTCCCGCCCGCCCTGGTCGAGTGGGTAACCATGCTCATCGTCACCCGCGAGGGTGACCGCCGCTGCAAGCTCCCGCCTCACCAGGGTGCTCTCGTCGGCCTGGTCTACCTTCGCCGGCACGACACGCTCGCGCAGATCGCCGCCGGTTTCGGCATATCCGTCGGCACTGCCCACGCCTACGTCACCGCCGTCGTCGGCCATCTGTCCCGCCGGGCGCCCGGGCTGCTGCGGGTCCTGCGGGAGACGGATCCCGATCACGTCCTGCTCGACGGAACTCTCGCCGAGTGCGACCGGGTCGGTGACAGCCGGGCCGACTTCTCCCAAAAGCACCGCCGCCACGGCGTGAACGTGCAGGTCGTCGCCGACCCTACGGGCAAGCTGCTGTGGATCTCGCCCGCACTGCCCGGCCGCACCCATGACCTGACCGCGGCCCGCACCCACCGCATCATCCGGATCTGCGAACGCCAGGGCGTGCCCGTCCTCGCCGACCACGCCTACATCGGAGCCGGCTCCTGGGTGACCACCCCAATCAGACGCCTTCCCCACCAGGACCTCACCGCGCCCCAGCGGACGATCAATCGGGCCCTGTCAGCGGCACGAGCACCGGTCGAACGAAGCGTCGCGAGACTGAAGTCCTGGCGCGTCTTCCGCAGAGCCCGCTGCAGCCCCAACCGCATGACGATCATCGCCGCTGCCGTCCTCACCCTGGAGCGTCAACGCTGAAAACGCTCACGGTGCCAACCCCAGAGGATCGCCCCATGTCTGCGGGTTGTGGACGTAGGTCGTGGGGTTGGGCGCCGGTGCCAGGCCCAGGGGGCCGGGGGTGAGGTAGCGGGCGGTTTCGGGGTCGTAGTGGCGGAAGTAGTTGTAGTCCAGGCTCGTTTCCGGGTCAGAGCAGGTGGTCCGCTTTGCCCGCCTTGATGTCGAGGATCATCGTGCGGAGCGCTTCGCGGGAGTCGGTGAGGTAGGCGTCCTCGGCACCGGCTATGGCGATGTAGGCGTTGCCTTGGGGGTCGGTGCCGAGGCGGAAGCAGTTGTTGCCTTCACCGCAGAAGGGTTCTTCCCAGGTGATGGGGTCGGTCACGACGTCTCCTACAGGTCACGGGCGATCTTGTGGATGACGTCCCGTGATGCTTCCGGACGCATCGCTGCGTCATCCAACCAGTCCAGATGCGCACGGTACTTCGTCAGCTGCGCCTCGGCATGGGTGAATTCCGGTCCGTGCGCGGAGTCCAACTGCACGGTGTCGAGTTGTGGGACAGCCCCGTCCGCGTAGAGCAGGGCATGCCCCGCGCCGGGGAAGTCGCCCTTGGATGTGGGGATCACCCGGACCTCGACGTTCTCCCGCTCGGACTGGCCGGCCAGATGCTCGAGTTGTTCCCGGGTCGCTTGAGTGCCGCCGTACGGCATGCGCAGGGCGGCTTCGTGGACGTACGCCACGTACGGCAGCGGCTCCGGCCGCTCGAAGACCAGCTTGCGCTCCATGCGGTGCGCGACACGCAGCTCGATCTCCAGACGGCTCAGTGGCGGCAGCACGGCAGCGAAGACGGCACGGGCGTATGCCTCGGTCTGGAGGAGTCCCGGAACGTGCATGACCTGAGCGGTTCGTACGCGGACGGCATGCCACTCCAACTCGGCGATGTCCAGAAGCCCGGACGGGAGCGTTCCGCGGTGGCGTTCCCACCACCCACGCTCTTTCCAGGCGGCCATGCCCACAAGGGCTTCGACGTAACTCTCGTCCCCACAGGTGTAGTTGCAGGCCAGCGTAAGGACGCGTTCGGGTGAGAAGGGCCGGATACCCGACTCCATATTGGACAACCGTGTCCTGTCGATGCCCAGAAGGCCCGCCGCGTACTCCGTGGTGGCACCCGCCGCCAGCCGCATCTTGCGCAGTTCGGCACCGAGGCGCTTCTGCCGTTCCGTAGGGGTGGTTCTGGTTGGCATGGCGTCAGTCTGCCCGTATGGGGGAGAGCCCGTCCACGCTCGAAGGGGGTAATTGCCTCTGAAGCGATGGACACTGTGACTGCACTCTCTCTACATTCGGTAACGCGTCAGCCACTTACGGCAGTTGGAAGCGCATCGCGCGAGCCTGCCCGCACTCTCCTGCCCTGGGAGGGGCGGGCCCGCGTCAGGGAGACAAGCCACCGGCTGCCGGCGCAGGAAAGCCCACGTACCCGCACCCGAGGAGTCGCGCCATGCCCATGTCCCGCTGCCCCGTGACACCGCCCTTCACGGCGGACGCCAC
>NZ_JBSFTY010000042.1:0-78908 GCF_053591515.1 Streptomyces sp. NPDC003011 | reverse complement strand
TTCTCCTCGCCGGTGATCAGGCCGTCGACGGCGGAGAACTGTCCGGTGACCCCGATCGCGGCGCGTACCGCCCGGGGGTCGGTGGCCAGGTCGTGACCGCCGACGTGCAGGTCGCCGGCGTCGGCGGTGAGGAGGGTGGAGAGGATCTTCACGGCGGTGGTCTTGCCGGCGCCGTTCGGGCCGAGCAGCGCGAACACCGACCCGGCCGGCACCGCCAGATCGATGCCGTCGAGGACGGTCTTGTCCCCGTACGACTTGCGCAGACCGACCGCGGAGATGCCGGCGGGCGGCTGCGGACCGCCACCCAGGCTGGATGTGGACATGACAGAAGAAGGCATGGAGTCCTCCCTTTCGGAGGCTGAGGCGAGCGGGGACCGGGCGAAGAGCCGGGGAACGGGCTGAGAGCGGAGAACGGCGAAGCGCGGGCGGGCCGGCGGGCCGGTGTTCAGGGCCGGGCGCGGCGCACGTCGATGTTGCCGTAGCGGGTCCGGGCGCGGACCTCGACGGTGTCCTCGGTCTTGGCCGGCGTATCGGAGGCGGTGAGCGTGTTGCGCACCTGCCCCGAGTCGGAGTGGACGTCGAGCCAGGCAGCGGTGCCCTCCCGGACGCCGACCTCGATGGCGCCGTAGGAGGTCTTCAACTGGATGCTGCCGCGGGCCACGTCGGCGACGCGCAGGGTGCCATGGGCGGTGGTGGCGGTGACCGAGCCCTCGGCGCGCGCGATGTCGATGTCACCGTTGGCGCCGCTCACCCTCAGGTCGCCGGTCGCGGCGCCGACGGTCGTGGTGCCGTGCGAGTTCTTCAGGACGGCGGAGCCGTCGACGAGGCCGACGCGCAGGCTGCCGGAGCTGGTGGTGATCTCGGCCGTGCCCTCGATCCGGTCGACGGTGATCGAGCCGTGGGAGGCGGTCAGCTGGAGCGGCCCGGTCGTGTCGAGGCGGACGTCACCGGACGAGGTCTTCACCCGGGCCTCGCCGAGCCGGCCCTCGCCGAGCACCTGGGTCCAGGCGCCGGTCACCTCGACGTGCGATCCCGTGGGCAGTTCGACCGTCACGTCGACGGTACCGGTGCGCCCGACGAGATAGCGCTGCTTGGGCGTCCGGACGGTCAGGGCGCCGCCCATGTACGTGACCTCGGTCTGGCCGGCCGCCCGTACGTCCTGGTCCCGCTTCGGGTCGCGGGGCCGCACCTCGACGACGGTGTCGAGGCGGTCACCCGCGATGAACTGGATGGAACCGGCCTCCACGTGGGTCGTGGCCGAGATCGGTTCGGGAGTGTCGAAAGAAGGCATGGCTGTCCCGTCCTCTTGGGTCTTCAGGGCGTCCCCGCTGGTGGGACGTGGTGTGGGTGAGTGAAGTGGCGTGGTGAGCGAAGTGGTGCGGTGAGCGAAGTGGTGCGGTGAGCGAAGTGGTGCGGTGAGCGAAGTGGCGTGGACGGGGCGCGGCTAACGCACCCAGCCCGTGTAGCTCTGCCCGATGGACCGGGTCGTCTCCGTCGTACGCGGCCGGGTGCCGCCGTCGACCGCGGCCGACACGGCGCGCACCAGCCACGCGTTGACCGACAGGCCCTCACGGGTCGCGGCCTCCTCGGCGCGGGCCTTGAGGTGGGCCGGCAGGCGCAGGTTGACGCGGGCGGTACCGCCCTCGTCGCCGTCGGCCGGGGCCGGGGCCGAAGCCGGGGCCGTGAACGGTTCCACGGGTTCGGCGGGCCGCGCGGGGGCGCCGCCGGTGGCGGCGGGCGGCAGGGTCACCACGAAGTCGGGGTCGAGTCCGCGCAGCCGTACGTCGACCGAGCCGGGGGCGAGTTCGCGGGTGATCTCGTCCATCGCGGCGGAGAGCAGGTTGAGCATGGTCAACCGGGTCGCCGACTCCAGGGGAGCGGTGAGCCTCTCGGCCAGCTCGCGGGCTTCGTCGCCGCCGGCTTCGGCAGCCACCGCGAGTTCGCGGCGGAGGGTGTCGACATACGGGGTGAGGTCCATGACGCCATAATGGCACCACAATGGCGCTACATGCAAGCCCGAGTGGCGCCTTGCAGCGAGAAGGATCGACGACATCCGCCCTGACCTGCACTAACACCTAGAACGACGGCCTTGGTGATCACTTCCCCACGCTTACCCACGCCCACCCTTGAGCGCGAAGTGACACCGGATGGCACCAGATGGCGCCAAGCGACACCACTTGGCGCCACCCGGCACCACTCCGCGCACCGTGTCCCCAGCTGCGCCACGCGCGCTGATGGCGGCGGTCGCCGGGTCCCGGTCACGAGGAGAAACCAGCAGGCCGACGACGGCTCTGGTGTTGGATGCCCCCATGACCCTTCATCCTGTCGCCCGGCACCTGCCAGAGATCTCCGTGCTGCGTGAGCACTGCCGTGCGATGGCGATGCTGGAGGCGGTGCTCAGTCCGGAGTGGGACGACCGGTACTACACCTTCGACGCCCACTGGGCCACCGGGAAGCAGCTGGCGTCGATGCGGAACGGGTCGGGGGACGAGTTCTCCATCGTCTTCTCGGCCGCCGGTGCCTACATCCGCGGCTTCGCCCATGAGTCGCGGATGAGTCCCTACGTCAATGACGGCCCGTGGCCCGGTGTGCTGGACGACGTTCCCGAGGTCTTCCGGGCGTACGTCGACGAGCCCGCCTTCACGGACGAGGACGGACTGCCCCTCGTGACCGCCTGCGCGTGGCGCGAAGCGGGTGACGAGGCCTGGCGGACCGGGACGGCGGTCGAGTTCCCCACGAGCCACCGCGTCGACGATGAGGGTCGCAGCGGCAGCGGCAGCAGTGATCCGGACGGGGCCGCGTACGTGTTCCGGCTGCTCGTCGACCGGTCGCCGCAGGCGTTCCAGGAGTTCGCCGAGGACTACTACGACGTTCCCGTGCCCCTCGCGGCCGTACGGCATGTGTTCGCGCTGCGCCCGCTCACCGACGCGACCGTGACGGCCCTGGACCCCGACGTCTTCCTGGACGCGCTGGCGAAGGACATCGCCGAGATCGGCTATCCGACGTCGGCCTGAGGGCGTCGCGCGACGAACAGGCGGGATCCCTGGTCTCGAACACCAGGCGACCGCGACGGACGGCCGACGACCTCAGGGACGGGTCGATGACCTCGGGGACGGTCCAGGCACCGGCCGGGGACGGTCCAGGCACCGGCCGGGGACGGTCCAGGCACCGGCCGGGGACGGTCCAGGCACCGGCCGGGGACGGTCCAGGCACGGGCCGAGGACGGCACGTACTTTTTTGTAAGTACTTGGCAGCATCCGGCGCGCGACCCAAGCTGAAGGTCGTCAGCGGGCGCGGCGCCTCCGGCTTCTCCCGGCGGGCCGACGCCGCTTCCTTGCCGTACTCCCCTTCCCTCTCGCGGAGTTGAAGCATGTCCACGTCCACCGACCTGTCCGCCGTCACCGTCACCGTCCTCGGCCTGGGCCCGATGGGCCGCGCGCTGGCCGGCGCGTTCCTCGACGCGGGGCTGCGGACCACCGTCTGGAACCGCACACCGGGGCGGGACCGCGCGTTGCTCGAACGCGGGGCCCTCGGTGCCGCGTCGGCGGCCGACGCCGTCGCCGCGAGTGCCCTGACCGTCGTCTGCGTGGTGAACTACGACGCCTCCGACGCCGTCCTGCGCGATCCGTCGGTCACCGACGCCCTCAAGGGCCGTACGGTCGTCAACCTCACCGCCGACACCCCGGACCGCGCCCGCTCCACGGCGAGCTGGGCGGACGCCCACGGCATCCGCTACCTGGACGGCGCGATCATGACACCGACCACCACCATCGGGACGCCCGCCGCCGTGTTCCTGCACAGCGGACCCGCGGACCTCTACCGGGAACACCGGCCCGTACTGGACGTGCTGGGCGGCACCCACGCCCACCTGAGCGAGGACATCGGCCGGGCGGCCGCGTACGACGTCGCTCTGCTCGACATCTTCTGGACCGCGTCGGCGGGGTACGCACACGCCCTGGCGGTGGCCCGGGCGGAAGGCGTCACCGCGCGCGAACTCGCCCCCTTCGCCCAGGGCATCGCCGCGATCCTGCCGCCGCTGTTCGAGCAGTGGGCGAACGATGCCGACGACGGCACGTATTCCGGCGAGGGCAACCCGATCACCTCGGCGGTCTCGTCGATGGCGCACATCGTGCAGGCGTCGGAGGCGCACGGCATCGACGCGGGCGTGATGCGCGCGGCCGAGGGCCAGGCCCGCCGGGTCGTCGGACTCGGACACGGCACGGACGGGTTCATGCGGATCACGGAACTGCTGGGCCGCCGCTGAACCGGGAGCAGGCCCCCTCCGGAACCAGCACCGACACCGGCGGGAAACTCGATGGCGTCCCTCACGGCGCCGACGCTACCGTGCCCGTATGACTGCCGGGTCGGCCTTGTGCCGTGAACGAGTTGGGTGCCCGGCCTCTGAGTGAGGCCGGGGCGGGCCAGGAGCCCGCCTCTTTCTCTGCGCGCCTTCGAATGCCACGTTCCGAAGACACCAGCGACAGAGAAAGAAGAGAGAGTGCCCAACCCCTTCAATGATCAGATCATCGACGAGTTCCGCGCCCGCAAGGGCCGCGTGGGCGGCTTCTTCGAGGGCGCCCGTCTGATCCTCCTCACCACCACCGGCGCCCGCACCGGCACCCCGCACACCACCCCCGTCGGCTACCTCCCCGACGGCGGCGACCGCATCCTCGTCATCGCCTCGGCCGGCGGCGCGCCCCGGCACCCGCACTGGTACCGCAACCTCCTCGCGCACCCCCGGGCCACCGTGGAGAGCGGCGCGTTCACCTACGAGGCGCGGGCCGTCGTCCTCACCGGCGAGGAGCGCGACCAGGCCTTCGCGCGGGCCGTGGAGGCGGACCCGGGCTGGGCGGCGTACCAGGAGAAGACGGAGCGGGTGATCCCGGTGGTCGCCCTGTACGAGATCGCGCAGGGCGGCCCGCCGAACATCAACGCGGACTCCTTCGGCGAGGCGGTCAAGGTCGTCCACGACGCCTTCCGCCGCGAACTCGCGCAGATCCGGCAGGAGATGAGGACGGGCACGTCCACGCTCGGCGCTCAGCTCCGCGTCAACTGCCTGACGTTCTGCCAGGGCCTGCACAATCACCACACCGGCGAGGACCTCGGCCTGTTCCCGCACCTGGCCGACCGCCACCCGCAGGCCGGCCCGGCGCTCGCCCGGCTGCGTGCGGAGCACGAGTCGATCGCGGCCCTCGCCGACGACCTGCGGCGGGTCGTGACCGCCGAGGACACGGACCGCGAGACGGCCCGCGCGGAGGTGGAGCGCCTCACGGCGGAGCTGGAGGCCCATCTGACGTACGAGGAGGAGCAGGTGATCCCGCTCCTCGACGCGGTCTGAGCGACCGGGGCGCCTGCCGTCCCGGGCCCGGTCCGCGCGAGCCCCGGCTCTCGGGGCCCCCGGTCCAAGGCCCCCGGACGGAAGGCGCTCCCTAGAACGGCAGCCCCCGCCCATGCACCACATCCAACCGCGACACCGCCCGTGTGAGCACCACATACAACCGGTGCAGCCCCCGCCTCTCCGCCTCCCCCTGCCCGTCTCCCTCTCCCTGCCCCTCTCCCTCTCCCTCTCCCTCCACGATCGCGGCCGGTTCGACGGCGACGACATGGTCGTACTCAAGGCCCTTCACCAGGGTCGCCGGGACGACACTCAGCCGGGCCCCCAGCTCCTCCGGTCCGGCGGCCGGGATCCCGGCGGCGTCGAGCGCGGCGCGCACCCGGGCCACGTCCGCGTCCGCCGCGACGACCCCGATCGACCCCTCGCGTCCCAGCGCCTCCCGTACGGCGTCCACGACCGCGTCGAGCAGACCGCCCGCCGCGGCCTCCCGGATCCTCAACTCGCCGTCCTCGCGCAGGGAACGGGCCGGCGGGACGTCCACCTCCAGCTTGGCCAGCAGCCGGTTCGCCAGCGTCAGGACGGCCTGCGGCACCCGGAATCCCGTGGTCAGCGGCACCACGGCCGCGTCCGGCTTCCCGAGGTGGCGCAGGACCGTGTCCCATGACCGGGCCGCCCACGGTGTGGTGCCCTGGGCCAGGTCGCCGAGGACCGTGAGGGAGCCGAAGGGGGCCCGGCGGGCGATCGCCCGGCACTCCATCGGGGAGAGGTCCTGCGCCTCGTCGACGACGAGATGGCCGTACCCCTCGGGGTGCTCGACGAGTCCGGCGACCTCGTCCAGGAGGACCAGGTCGGCGGCCGACCAGCGGGCCGACTTCCACGACCGCGGCGGCTTCGCCCACAGCAGCGCCTTCTGCTCGCCGGCGTCCAGCAGCCCGTCGGCCGCCGCCGCCAACGCCTCCCCGTCGGTGAGGAGTTCGGCCACCACCTCCTCGGGCTTCACCCGGGGCCAGACGGCGTCCACGTACGCCCCGACCGCCCGCGACCCCGAGATCCGCCGCACCCAGGCGGCGCCGCGCGGCCCGGCCCGCCGCTCGGCCCGCAGTTGCAGGCAGCGCACGATCCGGTTGCGCACCCGCTCCCGGCCGACGGCGTACGGCGGTTCCTCGGTCCGTACGTCACGCAGGATCCGCGCGAGTTCGTCGTCGGACACCCGCCAGCGGTACGACCCGTCGGTGACCGCCAGGGACCCGGTGCCGTCCGCCGACACCCGTGCGTACAGGGCCCGCCGCAGGACCTGGGCCATCCGGGCGTCGTGCTTGACGACGGCGGTCCGGACGTCGTCGGTGCCGGTGACCGGGTGCCGTGCGATCTCCTCCTGGAGGGTCGACTGCCGTACGCCGGTCTCGCCCAGCGCCGGCAGCACCTGCGCGATGTAGGAGAGGAAGGTCCGGCTGGGCCCGAGGATCAGCAGTCCGCCGCGGCGGATGCGCTGCGGGTGGGTGTAGAGCAGGTAGGCGGCCCGGTGCAGTCCGACGGCGGTCTTGCCGGTGCCGGGGGCGCCCTGCACGCACACCGAGACGGACAGGTCGCCTCGTACCAGGTCGTCCTGCTCGGGCTGGATGGTCGCGGCGATGTCCCGCATGGGGCCGACCCGGGGCCGCTCGATCTCCCGGGCGACGATGTCACTGGCGAGCGGCGCGTCCCGGGCACCGAGGTCGTCGGCCGGGGACTTCTCCCGAGGGGCGGTGGCGTCGTCGGCCCGGGACCGCTCCCGGCCGAGGTGCTCGTCCTCCAGTCCCGTGAGATCGGCGGTGTCGCCGCGGCTGCCGGGCGCCCAGCCGAACCGCCGCCGCACGGCGACGCCTTGCGGGTCGTGGGCGCTCGCCTGGTAGAAGGCGCGGGAGACGGGGGCGCGCCAGTCGACGACGAGGGGCGGGCCGGCCGGGTGCTCGCTGATCCGGAGCCGCCCGATGTGGTAGCTCTGGCCGCCGTGCTCCGCGCCGGCGTCGCGGGCGAAGTCCAGCCGGCCGAAGAACAGCGGTCCGTCGGGCAACTCGCCCAGCTCCTTGGCCTGGCTGCGCAGGCGGTGGCCGAGCACCTCGGCGTCGGCACCGGAGGCGGAGACGTCCTCGCCGGTGACGACCTGTTCCCGGGCCCCGTCGACCATGGCGGCGAGCGCGGTGCGGGAGCGGTCGTGGTGGGCGCGTTCGCGGTGGAGGGACTCGTGGAGGGCGGGGTCAGGTGACGTCATTCCACCCAGCGTACTGGAATAACGTAACCGAGTTAAATTTCTTACTCGGTATCATTCGGTGGGGAGTCAGGCGAGGTGCGGCAGCCCGGCCGCGAGCCCCGCGTACGCCCGCTCGGCCGCCGCGACCGCGTCCGCCCGGACGTCCCCCGCCCGCTCCCCGGCCGCGATCCGTCGCCAGTTCTCCAGCGCGAGGATCCGCTGGACGGCGACGATCTGCCCGGCGGCCAGTCGCGCCTCCAGATCACCGCCGAGCGCCTCGGCGAGCGCGGCCTCCGACCGCTCCAGGTAGGCGTGGACCCGGGCCGCCAGGGCGGGGGTGCCGTAGAGCAGGGCGTGGAAGGCGAGCACGTCGGGGTGGTCGTTCAGCCCGGTGACCGGGTCCTCCCGCTCCAGCCCGTCCAGGAAGTGCCGGCGCAGCGCGGCGAGGGGCCTCTCCTGACCGGCGACCACCCGGGCGGCCTCCCGCTCATGATCGGCGAGCCGGTACAGGACGAGATCCTCCTTGGCCGGGAAGTACCGGAAGAGGGTCGGCTTGGAGATCTCCGCGGCCGCGGCGACCTCGGCGACGGACACGGCATCGAACCCCTTCTCCAGGAACAGCCCGATCGCGGCCTCCGACACGACCTCGTACATCCGCCGCCTCTTGCGCTCCCGCAGCCCGATCGCGCCCGCATCCGTCTCGCTCATGCCGCCGAGCCTACGCACCCGGACGCCGGCCTCCCCTTGACCTCAACCCCGGTTGAGGTCGAAGACTCCATGCATACGCAAGCAACAAGCACCACCGGACGAACACAGCAAGCACCACCGGACGAACAAGCGGAGGCATCCCGTGCGAGCGATACAGGTGAAGGAGTTCGGCGGCCCGGAGGTACTGCTCCCGGCCGACCTCCCGGACCCGGTCCCCGGCCCCGGCGAGGTACTGATCGACGTGGCCTACGTCGACACGATCTTCGTGGAGACCCAGATCCGCGCCGGCCGGGCCCGCGACCACTTCTCCGTGACGCCGCCGTACGTCCCCGGCGGCGGCGTCTCCGGCACGGTGGCCGCCCTCGGCCCGGACGTCCCCGACACGTGGCTGGGCCGCAGGGTGACGTCCTTCGTCCAGGGCGGCTACGCCTCCCGGGCGGTCGCGGCGACCGACGCCCTGACGGCCGTACCGGACACCCTGGACCTCCTCCCCGCGGCGGCCCTGGTCCACGACGGCGTCACCGCGACGGGGCTGCTCGAACTGACGTCGGTGACCTCCGCCGACCGCGTCCTGATCCTCGGCGCGTCGGGCGGCATGGGCACGCTCCTGGTCCAGCTGGCCGCCCGGGCACGGGGAGCGCATGTGGTGGCACTCGCCCGGGGCGCCGAAAAGCTGGCGCTGGTGCGGGAGTTGGGCGCGTCGGCCGCGGTGGACCTCACGGCCGGCGACTGGCCGTCCCGGGCCCGGGAAGCCCTGGGCGGCGCGGCCGACGTGGTCCTGGACGGCGTGGGCGGCGAACCGGGCGCCACGGCCTTCGCGTTGACGGCTGACGGAGGACGGTTCTCGGCCCACGGGGCACCGACGGGCGGCTTCGCGGCCGTGGACACGCAGGACGCCCACCGGCGGGGCGTACGGCTGCTGGGCATCGGCGACCTCCAGTTCCCGTCACCGGACCTCCGGCGCCTGAGGGCCTACGCGGTGGCGGAGGCGGCCGGGGGGCGGCTGCGGCCGGTGGTGGGCGCGGTGTTCCCGCTGGAGGAGGCGGCCGCCGCGCACGCGGCCGTCGAGGACCGCCACCTGACCGGGAAGGTGGTACTGCGGGTGTGAGTCCTCAGGCCGGCGCCGCCCGCCGCCACTGCGGAACGGCCGCCAGCTCCCAGAGGTCGTCGAAGTGCTTGGTCCAGGTGGCCACGGCCGCCTCGGCGGCGGCCGTGCCCTCCCGGGTCCAGACGTTGAGGTCCGTTCTGTAGCCCTTGGGGTCGTAGTACTCCGGGCCCATGTGGTGCAGACGCATCCGGGCCGAGAGGTCGTACAGACCGTGCAGGACCTGCACCCGGTTGAAGATGCAGATCTTGTCCCTCGGGATGCCCGGATAGAAGCGGTACTCGCACTCCACGACCAGTCGGCCGGTGGCGGTCAGCCGCTCGGCGATGTCGGACAGGATCCCGTCGTACTCCTGGCACCGCCGTGACATCCGTGCGCGGAACTCCGGGTCGTCCAGCGGCCGGGAGTCGTCACCGACCTGGGACGGCACGATCATCGGCTGCCCGAAGTCCGGGACCAGCATCCGTATCGAAACCCTCCGCGTGGGCCCCTGGTTGTCGAAGAGATCCTCCAGGCGGTGGTACAGCGCGTTGTACAGGGTCTCTCCGGTGTAGCCGAGGAACCCGATCTCCACCCGCCGCGCCTCGAAGGCATCGCTGACGAAACTGCCCAGCTCGCTCGAGTTCACCAGGGCGCGGGCCGGCACCCGCACCGCCGAGGACAGCTCCTTCACCGCGTCGTACAGCACGTAGCCCACCAGGCTGAGCAGGGCGCCGCCGAGGAACGCCTTGCCCTCCAGGGCGTCACCGACGGGCGTGACGAACTGGGCGGTCAGGCCCGTGACGAAGATGGTGACCAGCAGAATCCGGGTCAGCACGGGTTCGAAGCGCTCCTGGAAGCGCCTCAGCCGTTGGACCACTCCGCCGTCGGCCGGTCCGTCCGGGCGCTCCGCCATGCCCCGCCCCCTTCATGCCCGCGAGGCCCGACGGAGGGTCACATGCCTCCTCGGCACCCGGCTTTTCGGTTCAGTCATGGTCCCCCCACCCCAGAGCCCGGGCAAGATAGGGGTTCGCCGTCGGGCGGGCGGCCAGGCCCAGCGAGCCCATCGCCGCCGCCAGGGTCATCGCGTACGAGTCCACGGCCCGGCGGACGTTGGGGGCGTCCAGACTCGCCCCCGTCACCAGCCGGTCGAGGTCGACGTAGGCGGACCGGACGATCTCGATCCAGCGGTACACCCGCCAGTCCTCGCGCCAGTCCCGGGTGCAGGCGGACGGCAGCTTCCGCTCCCAGCGGCGGAACATCCGGTCCCGGATCTCCGGCCGGGTGGGGGTGAGGTGCATGTGCCGGACCAGGTCGTACAGCGGGTCGCCGACCAGCGCCATCTCCCAGTCGATGATCGTCAGCGCGAGGTGGTCGTCACGCCGTACGAGGTTCCACGGGTTCAGGTCGCCGTGCAGCAGGGCCGGCTCCCGGTGGCTCACCTCGTGTCGGGACAGGATCCGTCGCAAGCCGTCCTCGTCGGGCAGCCCGAGCAGCCGGGCCAGGTGCTGCGACTCCTTCGGCAGGTCCCCTACCAGCGCCACGAGTTGGCCTCGCAGCCAGTCATGGAAGCCACCCTCGCCCGCCGCCGGGTCCACATGCCGGTAGTTCACATGCGTCAGGGCGCAGAGCTGGTCGACGAGCTTGTCGGCCTCGTGCGGCAGCAGTCCGTACACCGGGTGGCTGGGCAGCTTGTCGATGTCGCGCGGTCCGACGTACGTGTGGATGGCGAAGCGGTCGTTCGGATAACTCTCCCCCAGGGCCAGCGCCCTCGGTGCCGCCACGGCGCCGTCCGCCTGCTCGATGGCCCGCAGGACGGCGTGCTCGCTCAGAAAGCTGCGCTCCCGGCGGCAGACGTCGGGCAGCTTGCGCCGCACGACCACGGGAAAGTCGACGCTGGGGACCCGCACGACGGTGTTGAGGTGCGCGGTCCCCTTGAAGACCCGGCACGCCGGGGCCGCTCCCTCCGCCACCAGGGCCTCCCGCACGGCGGCGGCGGGGAAGTCCGGATGGTCGGGAAGACGCCGGTCCGGCTGCCAGCGCAGGGTGTGCACGAGCCGCCCCTTGCCCTCGTAGGAGCCGCCGCCACGGGAGGTCAGCCACCGGAACAGGGCCCGCTCGATCTCGCCCGTGCCCGGCAGGTTCTTGAGCCGCAGCGGCTCCTCCGCCGCTTCCAGCGCCCGGCGCACCTCCGCGGTCGCGTCGTCCAGGCTCTTCTGTGTGCGGGCCTCCTCCAGGGACCGCGCGGCCCGCATCACGTCGGGGTAGACGGACTGCGCCCGCTCGAAGGCCAGGTAGTGGCGCAGGTCCCGGGCCAGACCGTTGACGGCGGCGGGACGCGTACGCTGCATGGCTTGCGCCCACGCGTCGATCACCTCGTCCCACTGGTGGTCCGGGTACCGCATGCGCACGAGGTGGGTCGCGAGGTCGTGCAGGGGATCGCCGTAGGTCGCCAGTTCCCAGTCGACGCAGATGAGGGGCGGGTCGCCGGCGTACGACACGATCAGGTTGTCGCGGTGCAGGTCCGCGTGGAGCAGGCTGTAGGGCCGCCGGGCCATGGCGGGGACCCGCTCGGCCAGCCGCAGCAGGGCGTCCTCGGGGATGCCGAGCGCCGCGAAGAGCCCGCCGAACTCCACCCAGTTGGGGCGTCTGATCTGCTGGTCCGCGAGGTGCGCCAGCGTGCGCAGGAACCCCTGGCTGTCCAGGTCGTTGGTGGGCCAGGCGGCCGGCAGCGACGGCAGCGTCCCTCGCCTCACGGTGGCCATCCGGGCGAGCAGACCGGCCAGCGCCTTGACGAGCAGGGTGTCGACTGGCTTGCCGTTCCCGCACACCGTGGAGAGAGGTACGCCTTCCACATAGCTGTGGACGGCGAAGTGGTCCCCCTTGACGAGGCACTCCGGCACGTTGGGCAGGATCCCCTTGATGGCGTCGAGGATCTCCGCCTCGTTCGGCCACGTCCTGATCACTACGGGCAGCGCCTCCACGCGCCGGAGCCGCACGGTGACGTACGTGCCCGGCGGACGACCGCACAATCCCGCCATCGGCTCGGTCAGCGGCAGCACGTAGTTCTGGTTGTGGTGTCCGCCGGTGGACTCGCCCAGCTGCACGGCCCTTCCCACGAACGCCCGGTGGACGTCATCGGGCGTGACGCGTTGCCTGGCGTCGGAACGGGGATGGGAAGCTGTGTCCACTGGCCGCTCCGGAAGCGAGATGGGGGTGGCTGGGCAAACGGTAAGCACACGGTGAGCGCCGCGCACGACGGAGTGACGCTCGGGTGGCTCCAACGGGTGGTTCGCCACTGTTCTGCCTGAGATCTGTTCGCGTTCGGCCGGTAGGCCCATCCATACGAACGCATGCGAGCGACTGCTCAGTCGGCGCGGGCATGCTACAGCAACCCGGCAGCAGCCCCGGAGACCCGCCGTACCGCTCTCCGGCGCCTTCCGAAGCTACTCGGCGAGCAGTCCCCAGACCGAGTCGAACCACCTCTGCATGCTCTCCACGAAGATCGTGCCCGGGGAGTTCGAATCCGCGTCCTTCACGTGGTGGGTGAGGGTGGCGCCCAGACCCAGGACGTCGAGCGCCATGACCTCCTCGGCCTCCTCGTCGGAGCCCAGCATGATCTTGCGCTCGATCACCTCGTACGGTCCGTGGAGCGCTTCGACGCCGTTGAACAGGTAGAGCTTGAAGGTCGGGGTCAGCGGTGTGTGGCGGACCTGCACGCCGACGAACGGCACCAGCCCCTCGGTCTGCAGGTCGCGCAGCGATGCCTCAAGCGAATCCGTGTGCCGCTCGGTGATGCCGCGCAGCCGCTCCCGCAGGCGCTCGTCGCTCCTGTCGTCCTTGACACGGGGATAGGGCAGCGGCAGCGTCGCGTCCGGCAGCAGCAGGCGCAGGACGATGCGCTGCGGGCTGATGAAGCCGCCACGGATGCGTTCCGCCTGGAGCCGGATGTGGGCGTCGAGGGACTCCGACGTCAAGGTGTAGACGTCCAGGGTCACTTCCGGCTGCTCGAAGGCCTCACTGATGAGCGGGGCCAGTGTCACCCCGCGGCGCAGCCTGGTGGCCTTGGCCGCCGAGGACTGTATGCGCTGCGTCTTGATCACCCTCGACCCGCTGCCTTGCCGCGACTCGATCCAGCCCTCGCTGGCCAACTCCCGCAGCGCGCGCTGCACCGTGTCCCGGGAGACCTCCAGCTCCTCGGCCAGGTCACGCTGGGACGGCAGGAAGGAACGCACCGGATACGTCCCGTCGGTCATCCGCCCCCGGAGTTCGTCGGCGACCCGCTGGAACTCCTTGCCGCCGCTCTCACCGGTCTGGTGTCCGTCCACATGTGGACCGTACCGCTTCCAGTCCACAAGCAAACCAATGTCGCGGCAACTCGGCAGTCCTATGGGGCGGTTGGTTAAGGGATCACTCCGCCCGGGCAGACCAGCTCTACGACAACCGGTCCAATTGGACCGCTAGTTGGCCGCTTCTCCGGAAGTGGCAGGGAGGTGGACGGACATGCTCCTGTTCCCCGTGCTCACCGGACTCGGCGAGCTCGCTCTCGGCCTGATGGCACAGGCCAGACTCGGCGCCGTCGGTGTGGCGCTCCTGTTCCTGATCGGGGTGGGCGTACGAGCGCACCGCGGCGGCCTCGCCGTCGGGGCGGCCGTCGTGTTCACGCTGCTCATGACTCAGGCCTGAGCGCGCATCACCTTGAGCACCGGCTCCAGGGTGGCGACGGTCACCGTGGCGCCCGCGTCCCGCAGCAGCTTCTCCTTGCGCTCGTTACGCGCGTAGCCGAGGAACGGAACACCGGCCGCTCGCGCCGCGTACAGGTCCGAGGGGGTGTCGCCGATCATCAGCGCGTCCGAGGGCGCCGAGCCCATGGCGTTCAGCGCCCGGTTGAGACAGTGGGGGTCCGGCTTGAGGTGGTTGAGCTGCTGGGTGCGGCCGTAGACGTGGGGGGCGAAGCAGGAGGTCAGCTCCCGGCTCGCCAGGTAGGTGCGGACCACCCGCGGGGAGTTGTTCGTCGCGATGGCCAGCCGGGCCCCGACCGCCGTCCAGGTGCGGACCAGCGGGTCCGCGTACGGAGTGGGCATGGCCGAGGCCGTGGCCCGCAGTTCTTCCTGGGTGAGACGTTCCTCCAGCTCGTCCACCAGATCACTGCCGGGATGTCTGCGGTCGACGGCGCGCAGGACTATGTGCGGGTCCAGGGAGCGGCGTTCCTCCTCGGTGAGCAGGCCGTGCAGGCCCCGTCCCTCCAGCCACTCCACCAGGTCGTCCGCCACCTTGTCCGCCGCGTGGCCGGCGAACAGGCGGCAGATCGGGCCGTCGAAGTCCCAGAGCACGACACGCGCGCGGGCGGTCAGTTCTCGCAGTGCCTCGGTCTGAGCTGCCACGGGTTCAGTCTGCGTCGTATCAGAAGTCACTAGGAGAGTGTCAGGTCCGTCGTGATGGTTTCCCAGAGGGCGTCGAACCACTTCTGGGATTCCTCCACGAACGCGGCGTCCCGCTGCCCCGCCCGCTTCTCGAACGAGAAGAGCAGGGACTCCGTGCCCAGGACGTCGTACATGTCGAGCATGCCGCTGTCCGACGGCTCCTCCCGTCGCGTGATCATGTAGTACGCGATCAGCGCCTCCCCCTCGTTCAGGAGGTACAGCTTCACCGGCGGGGTGAACGGCAGGGCGCGGAATCCGACCTGGACATCGATGCCATGGGAGGAACGCAGGGCGAGCAGGTTGTGCTTGAGGACGTGGCCCTGGGCGTTGCGCTGGGTCAGCCAGCGCTGATGGACCGGGTCGCTGTCCTCACCGCGGCCCTGGACCGGAACGGGGAAGGCGAGCGGGATCTCGCGGGAGGGCAGCAGGATGCGGACGGCGACCGACTCGGGGTGGATGCGGCCCTCGTGGATGAGCCGGATCGGTTCTCCCAGGGCCAGCATCAGCGACTCGGCGGTGAGACAGGCCGCGTCCACGCGGACGTTCGGGGCGGCGAACGCCTCCGTCAGCCGGGGCGCGAGCCCCACCATCGTCGGCTGCGGCTGCTCACCCGCCGTCGTGCGGGCCGGCTCCGCGATCCGTGGCGGGCTGCCCTTGCTGACGTTGCTCAGGAGGCCGTCGTCCTGGAGGGCGCGCAGGGCCTGGCGGACGGTGCCGCGTTCCACGCCGAACTCGTCGGCGAGTTCGGCCTGGGTGGGCAGGCGGTCTCCCGCCCTCAGGTCACCGGTGCGGATCCGCTCCCGCAGGACGTCGGCGATCTCCTGGGGCGAGAGTTTTCTGCTGCCGTTCACTGCCACGTTCTCCTGAGTCACGACCAAACGCTACAACTGCGATCCATCTGAGGGGAGTTGTTTGAAAGTTGTTTATAAGTGGCGACCAAGCGGGGACAACTACATCAGAGTTGGCTGCCAACTTGGTGAAGTTGGCGGAAGTTTTGCCTCCACACCCCCACGCCCGTCCCGTCCCGGAAGCCCGAAGGGGGAACCACCGTGCCCGCACTCGCCCTCCTCTCCGCCGTTCTCGTCGTCGGCATCGAGCAGACCGTCCAGTGGAAGTACGGCGTCACCGGCCTCGTCGGCCTGCTCCTGCTCACCGTCGGCGTCAAGGCCAAGAGCCCGGCCGTCAGCTCCGTCGGCGCCGTCGTGCTCGCCCTGCTCGTGTCGGGGCCCGCCCTGTGAGTCCAGCGCGTCCCGGCCGGTCCACTGCGGGAGACCTCAGCTCGTGAGCGTCAGCTCCGAACTGATCGTCTCCCACAGTGCGTTGAACCACAGGTGCGACTGCTCCACGAACGTCGCGTCCCGCAGGCCGGCGCCCTGCTCGAAGGCGAACAGCATCGACCGGGTGCCCTCGGCGTCGTACATCTGCAGGTGCTCGTGGTCGATCTCCGCCTCGTGCCGCCCCAGCGTGTAGTACGCGAACAGCGCCTCCTCCCCGTTGAGCAGGTACAGCTTCACCGGCGGGGTGAAGGGCAGCGCGCGGAAGGACACGTGCACGTCGATGCCGTGGGTGGCGCGCAGGGCCAGCAGGTTGTGCCGGAGCACCTGCCCCTGGGCGTTGCGCTGGGCCAGCCAGCGGCTGTGCACGAGATCGTCGTCGCCCCGCGCCTCGACCGGCACCGGGAAGGCCAGCTCGATGTCCCGGCTCGGCAGCAGGACCCGGACGTCGATTCTGGCCGGTTTCCGCCGCCCGGCGTGGATCTGGCGCAGCGGCTCACCGATGGCGAGGGTGAGGGAGACCGAGGTCAGGCACAGGGCGTCGATCTCGACGTGCGGGGCCGCGAAGGCGTTCGCGATACGCGGCGCGAGGGCCACCATGGTGGGCAGCGGCGGGGCGGCGGGGCCGGCCGGCGGCCTGGTCAGGCCCGGATCCGGAGCCACGGTCGCCGGGCTTCCCTTGGAAACGTTGGTCAGCAGCTGCTCCGACTGCAGGATGTACAGCGCCTGGCGGACGACCCCCCGCTCGACGCCGAACTCGTCGGCCAGCTTGGCCTGGGTGGGCATGCGCTGACCCGGCCGCAGCCGCCCGGACCGGATCCGGGCACGCAGTTCGTCGGCCACCTCACGATGTGACGTGTGTGACCGCTGTGCCCTCTTCCGCCCAGTGACGGCGGCGTGTTCCGGGTCCACGACAGAACACTACAACTTCCCGCCATCTTAAGGCAGTTCACCGAAAGGTGGTTATGAGTCGCTTCCAAGAGGAGATAAGTACAGTTGAGTTGGTCACCAACTTGAGCAACATGGTCAAGCTTCCGCAAGGTTGGCCAGCTGGTGACCGGCCGGGACCACCGTCCCGAAGGGGGGACCGCCATGCCGCTCATCGCCATCGCCATCGCTGCCCTTGCCGTCGGCTTCGAACAGTTCGTCCAGTGGAAGCTGGGCGCGATGGGCATCGTCGCCTTCGTCGCGCTCACGGTCGGAATCAAGGTAAAGAGCGTGGCGATCGGCGGGATCGGAGCGGTGATCCTCGTGATGCTGCTCGCCCAGTCCGGCTGATCGGGTTCCCCTCCGGAGGGGAGCCGGGAGCCCGGTCGGTCCGCGCACAGCCACAACTGAACAGCACCGCCACAACCGCACAGGCAGGACCCGCACCGCCACAACTTCACACAGGCAGGACCCGCACAGCCACAACTTCACAGCTCGCTACGGACGCAGAGCAGCAACCGCCGTCGTCGGGAGGGAGGTCAGAAGATGTCCGGGCACCAAGGACGCCTGGACGTACGCAGCAGGGCGTCGGCCGACCGGCCGGCGCCCGCTCGTTCTTCCCGCACCCGCCCCAGCGCGGCCAGCCGTACGGCCGACTCGTCGCCGAGCCACAGGGCCGCGAGGTCGCCCACGTCGAGAGTGAGATCGGCGCCGGCCGTCGTCGGCGTGCAGGAGCCGCCCTCCGGCGACGCCTGGAGCCGGTAGCGCCCGCCGCTCAGACCGTCCCGGTCGGCCACCTCCAGCACCAACTCGCCCTCCCCCGCGTACGCCCGCGCCTCCAGCGCGCGGACCACGTCCAGGATCCGCACCCACAGCCAGTCCGACTGGGAGGTGATCCTGGCCGCCCTCGGGTTGGGCAGGAAGAACGGGAGCAGGTCGTCGGGGGCCCGCCAGCCGCTGGTGACCTGGGTGATCCAGTCGATCGAGCAGAGGTAGCGCCACAGGGCGCGTTCGGCGGCCGGGGAAGACGCGACCAGCCAGTGCACGCTCGCCGTGTTGTGCGGCTGCTTGTCGCGCCAGTCGTCGTCCGCCCCGTACGAGGCAAGCCCCTCGACCTCGCCGTCCGCCGAGCGGTACGCCGCGTAGTACGGCTCGGTCCAGGACGGGTCGAGCCGTACGGCTCCCGTGGTGACCCGCCACCACATCTCCTCGCGGCTGACCGCGCCCGGCTGGGTCCGGCGTATCCGCTCGTGCAGTTCCGGTCCGAGCTTGCGGACGTCCTCGGCGTCCACGAGGTCGACACGGCCGCCGTCGTCCGGGAGGGGCCGGCGCAGGTCGAGGCCGGTGCGCGGGACGTCGATCGTCCACTCGGTCATCCAGGTGGCGGCGCCGAAGCCGTACCGGCCGTAGATCGGGTACTCGGCGGCGATCAGGGTCGCGACGACGTCGCCGCGGTCCTTCGCGGCCGTGAGATCCCGGGCCATCATGCGGGTGAGCAGGCCGCGGCGGCGGTGGGTGGCGGTGACCGTGACGCCGGTGACCGCGTCGGCGGGCACGGCCGCGCCGCCGACGGCGGTGAGCTGCTGGTCGAAGGAGCGGAACGTCGCGACGCACCGGCCGCCGTCGAAGGCGCCGAGGAAGCGTCCGGGCCGGAACTGGGTGCGGCGGGCTTCCAGCTCGCCGTCCGGGACGGTCGGGGGACGCAGGAAGCCGGTGTTCACCGCGCGGAGCCAGTCGCCGAGTTCGGGTTCGGTGACCGGCCGTACGTCGATGCCGGGGTGCGGGCGGGTCATGGGGCCACGGTAGGCGGGCGCGGGGCGGGTGTCGCGGGCGTTTTCCGCACCCGGCGCCCCGGCCCGTCCCGTCCTGCCCGCCGCCGCTCTCAGAAGGCCGCCCGGATCTCCCCCACCTCGCGCCCTCCCCCCGTCAGCGGCGCCCGCCCGATCCGCTCCACCACCGGCGCGTCGACCCCCATGAGCCCCAGCGCCCGCGCCAGCACCGGCCCCAGGGCCCGCCCCCCGCCGTCCTCGGCCTTGAACGCCAGGGCCCGGCCGTCCGGCAGGGCGACCGCCTGGACGGCCTCCGCGCCCATCTTCGAGAGGGTGCCGGGGATCTCGCGCATCAGCCAGGTGTCGGGGCGACGGGTGCCGGCGACGTACTCGGGGTGGGTGCGCATGGCGTCGGCGACGCGGCGTTCGGCGGACCCGGGGCCGGCGAGGACGAAGGAGCGGTAGGCGCGGGCCAGGCCGGTCAGGCTGATCGCCATCAGGGGGGCGCCGCAGCCGTCCGTGCCGACGGCGGCCACCCGCTCACCGGCCGCTTCCTCCACCACCTGGTGGATGAGCCGCTGCAACGGATGCCCGGCCGCGAGGTACGTCTGCAGCGGCCACTCCCGCAGCGCGCACGCCGCCAGCATCGCCGTGTGCTTGCCGGAGCAGTTCATGGTCACCCGGGAACGCGCCGCGCCCGACGCCAGGTACGTCTCCCGCTCCGCCTCGTCCAGCGGGAGGTCCGGCGGGCACTGGAGCAGTTCCTCGTCCAGCCCGTACTCGTCCAGCATCTTGTGGACCAGGTCACGGTGGAAGGGTTCGCCGGAGTGGCTGGCGGCGGCCAGGGCGAGGCGCTCGCCCGCCAGGTCCAGGCCCGCCCGCAGCACGCCCGCCGCCTGCATCGGCTTGTTGGACGAGCGGGGGAAGACGGGGGACGTCACGTCCCCGAGGGCCAGCTCAACCGCTCCGTCCGCGTCCAGCAGGACCAGGCTGCCGCGGTGCCGCCCTTCGACGAAGCCGGAGCGGACCACCTCGGCGAGGACGGGCGGTATGGCGGAGGACGCGGACATGGGCGGTGGCCTTCCGGTGAGGGACCCGCCCGGACAGCGGGCCCCGGGATCGCCGGTACGGCCGCCGTGTCACACGAGCAGGTCGTCGACTTGCGCTTCCCCCTCACGGTACCTGCGGGCGATTTCCGCGCTGCAGTCGTCCGCCGTGTGCTGGAGCCGCTGCCGCCGCCGGGACACCTGCTGCTCGTACCGCACGAGCCGCCTCATGGCCGTGTTCAGCTCCAGGTCCGTGCGCGCGTCCAGGTCGGAGAGCTCGACCTCGGAGAGCATCTCCGCCGCCAGCAGCCGGTACTCCTCGCTGTGCGGGGTGCCCAGCGTCACATGGCGGGCGGAGGAGCGGTGCCGGGCCGGGGCGTCGGTGAGGATCTCCGGCAGCCGCTCGACCACGGACCCCGCCCCCGCCCCCACGGCCACGACGGACGTCGGTCCGCGCCGCGCCAGCTCCGCCCGCAGGATGTCGATCCGCCCCTGGAGCAACCGCCGTACGTAGCTGAGGTCGGCCTCGTCGCGCTGGGCGTCCCGGCGCAGGACGCGCAGTTCGGACAGGCTCAGCACGGCCAGGTCGTGCTCGGGCGGGTCCGTGGGCATTGCTGGACTGTCGGTGCGCTGCACGGGCGGCCGCTGGGTACCCAGCCGCCCGGTACTCGGTGTGATCATGTGGCTCTACCGTCCCCTCGACCGGCGAATGGAAGCATCGTGCCACCCCAAGTGGCCGCTATGTGACCGAGTGCCCCCGATCGGCCCCAGATGGGGGGGTTGAGGAGCAAAAGAAGCACCCTCCGGAGATCTCCGAAGATCCCCGGAGAACCTCGGAGAACCCCGGACGTCCCGGCACCCGCGGAACCCCTGAGGGCCGCCGCTCGCCCGCACGGCATCATGGTCGGCATGCGTGCAGTGGTGCAGAGGGTGGACGGCGCGAGCGTCGCCGTGGACGGCGAGACGGTCGGGGAGATCGACGGCGAGGGCCTGTGCGTCCTCGTCGGCGTGACCCACGAGGACACCAAGGAGAAGGCGGCCCAGCTCGCCCGCAAGCTGTGGTCGATCCGCATGCTGGCCGACGAGAAGTCGTGCAGCGACATCGACGCCCCGCTTCTCGTCATCAGCCAGTTCACCCTCTACGGCGACGCCCGCAAGGGCCGCCGCCCCACCTGGAACGCCGCCGCCCCGGGAAACGTGGCCGAGCCGCTCGTCGACGAGGTGGTCGCCCAGCTGCGCTCCCTGGGCGCGACGGTGGCGACGGGCCGCTTCGGCGCGCGGATGCGGGTGTCCCTGACGAACGACGGCCCCTTCACCGTCCTCGTGGAGATCTAGGACATCCGGGCCCCACGGCTCGACGGCGCGACGGCTCCACAGCTCTACGCCTCTACGGCTTTACGGCTCTACGACGACTTCCTGGGCCGCTGCCGTCGTGCCGGCGACCAGCCGCGCGTCCAGCGGCACGTTCCGCTTCACCAGGGCCAGGGCGACCGGCCCGAGTTCGTGGTGGCGTGCGGACGTCGTGATGAAGCCGATCTTGCGGCCGTCGGGGGCCTCGTCCGCGAGGCGGAGTTCCGTGCCGGCCGGAGGCAGGTACACCTCGCTGCCGTCGAGGTGCAGGAAGACGAGCCTGCGCGGCGGCTTGCCGAGGTTCTGCACCCGGGCCACTGTCTCCTGACCGCGGTAGCAGCCCTTCTGGAGGTGCACGGCGGTGCCGATCCAGCCCAGTTCGTGCGGGATGGTGCGGTGGTCGGTCTCGAAGCCGAGGCGCGGGCGGTGCTGTTCGACGCGGAGCGCCTCGTAGGCGAGGATCCCGACCGCGGGGCCGGACTTCTCGGCGTACGCCTCCAGGTCCGCGCGCGGGAGGAACAGGTCACGGCCGTACGCCGTCTCGCGTACGACGGCGCCCTGCGGCACCCCGGCGATCGAACCGGCGGGCAGGTGGACGAGCGCGAAGTCCGCCGTGCGGTCGGCGACCTCGACCCGGTTGAAGAACTTCATCGACTCCAGGTAGGCGATCAGCGCCTCCTGGGTGCCGGGCTCCACGTGCGCCCAGGTCGTGGAGCCGTCGTCGACCAGGTACAGGGCGTGCTCGATGTGGCCGTGCGCGGACAGGATCAGCGCCTCGGTGGCCTGGCCCGTCGGGAGGTCGCTGACGTGCTGGGTGAGCAGCAGATGCAGCCAGCTCAGCCGGTCCTCGCCGGTGACGGTGACGACGCCGCGGTGCGAGAGGTCGACGAAACCGGTGCCGCCGGCGAGGGCGCGCTGCTCGCGGAACAGGTCGCCGTAGTGCGCGGCGACGCCTTCGTCCACGCCTTCGGCGGGGACTGCGCCGGGCAGGGTCAGCAGGGGGCTCTTCATATGCCTAAGCCTACGACTCGGTAGTTGAAGACTTGGAAGTTGAATCCTTCAAGGAACAGTCCTCGCAGCGGCCGAAGATCGCGAAGTGCTTCATGTCCGTCTCGAAGCCGAACTCGTCGCGCAGCTTGGCGGTGAACTCGGCGGCCACCGAGACGTCCGCCTCGATCACGTTCGTGCAGTCACGGCAGACCAGGTGGATGTGATGGTGCCGGTCGGCGAGGTGGTACGTCGGCGCGCCGTGCCCCAGATGGGCATGGCTGACCAGACCCAGCTCCTCCAGCAGCTCCAGCGTCCGGTAGACGGTGGAAATGTTGACCCCCGACGCCGTCTTCCTCACTTCCACGAGGATGTCGTCGGGGGTCGCGTGTTCCAGGGTGTCCACGGCTTCGAGCACGAGTTGCCGCTGCGGCGTCAGCCGGTAGCCGCGCTGCCTGAGGTCACTCTTCCAGTCGGTGCTCACCACACCATGAGTCTAGGACTACTTGAAGAACGCGATGCCGTCGTCCGGCATGTCGTCGGGCAGGGCCTTGGCCCAGCGCTCGACGTCCTCGGGGGTGACGACCTTCTTCAGATGGGCCGACATGTAGGGGCGCAGCTCGACCTCGGGGGTCTGCTTCTCGCCGACCCACATGAGATCGCTGTTGACGTAGCCGTACAGCCGCTTGCCCCCGGTGTAGGGGCCGGAGGCGGCGGTGCGCGCGACCGCGTCGGTGACCAGGTCGATCTGCGGCTTCTTGGCGGCCAGCTCGCCGTACCAGATCTCGACGACGCCGTCGTCGCGGGTCATCGTGACCTCGACCTTGCGGCCGGCGTCGACCCGCCAGAAGCCGGACTCGGACTCCAGCGGCCTGACCTTGTTGCCGTCGTTGTCGAGCACCCACGTGTGCGAGCGGTACTCCAGGAAGTCCCGGCCGTCGTGCGTGAAGGAGACCTCCTGCCCGAAGTTGCACTTCTCGGAGCCGGGGAAGTCGTGTACGCCCGCGCCCGCCCAGTTGCCGAGCAGGAAGACGAGCGGGACGAGGTCCTTGTGGAGGTCGGACGGGATCTCGATCATGAGCAGCAGTTCCTAGACGTGGGTCAGCGCTGGCCCTGGTACAGCTTCTTCACCGTCAGCCAGCTGAAGGCGAGCACGCCGACGCAGACCAGGACCAGCAGGGCCTCGAAGAAAACCTCAAGCACGGAGTGCTCCTCGGACGATCGTGGGATGGCCAGTACACAGAAGCCGGGCCCCAGCTTACGCGGCCGGGGCCCGGGTCTTCGTGTGAGGTCCGCCCCCGCGGGGCTCAGCCCAGCAGCTGGCTCTGCAGGACCACCGTCTGCTGGAACGGGACGGCCCGCGCGGCCCCCTTGCGGGACTGGACGACCACCCCGAGGACGTCCCCGGCGGACAGGTACGCCTGCCGGACCTGTTCGCCGCCGTACGGCTTGTTCTCGACGTAGACGGAGCGCTGGACGTCGTCGGGCCGGGCCGACTCCGGGAACTGGTCGTCGAAGGCGAGCGAGTCGGCGCCGCGCGGCAGGTGGGCGGGGCCGGCGGCCGCGGCGAGGCCGGTGTACAGCTCGTCCACGACGGCCGCGGTGTCGAAGCGCAGCAGGTAGACGCGGGTGCGCGTGCCGTCCTGCGTCGTCCAGCCGCGGGCCGCGATGTGCCGCAGGCCGTGGTCGGTCAGCCGCTGCCGGAGGTCGTCGCGCTCCTCGGGTTCGTACTCCGC
The DNA here is from genome assembly GCF_053591515.1 of Streptomyces sp. NPDC003011. Taxonomy (NCBI): domain Bacteria; kingdom Bacillati; phylum Actinomycetota; class Actinomycetes; order Kitasatosporales; family Streptomycetaceae; genus Streptomyces; species Streptomyces sp. NPDC003011. The sequence goes on along the minus strand of NZ_JBSFTY010000042.1, from coordinate 55,039 downwards.
GAGGAAGTCCTTCGTCGCCAGCCAGCCGTCCGCGCCGCGCAGCGCCTTGTCACCGGTGGCGCCCTCGGGAGCGGGCAGGACGAGGGCGCGCAGGTCGGCGTGGTGAGCACCGGCCTTGTTGGAGTCGGCGAACGGCTGCGGACTGCCGGACGGCAGCGGCGGCTTCGTCAGCTCCGGGTACACCCAGCGCCCGTCCGACTCCGTCGCCAGTCCCGGTACGTCCGTCCGCTCCATCCGCGTGATCCCGTACGCCGTCCCCGCCCCGGCCGCCGCGAAGACGACGACGGCCGCGGTCCAGCGCAGGACGGCCCGCAGGACCCGGCGGTCCCTGGGCGGCGGCGCGGCGAAGGGCGCGGGCGGCGGGGCGTAGGGGTACGGGGCGTAGGGGTACTGGGCGTACGGGCTCGGGGCGTCAGGGTTCGGGGCGCCGGAGCTCGGGTGCCCCGGGGGCGGGGTCTCGGGCGGCGGGGGCAGGACGGCCTGCGGCTGCTCGACGACCACGGGGGTGGTGAGGTGCGCCTGGGCGGCGGGCGGGCCGCTCTGCCCGGCGGTCGGGTCCGTGACGGGTGACTGGTCGGTGCTCATACCGCCTCCCCCGGTTCGGCTATGCGGTCCAGCTGTGCGCTCAGCAGCAACGCGACCCCCTTCGTGTCGAGCGGCTTGACGCCGTCCGCCGTGGCGGTGACCAGGACGTCACCCTGGTAGGCGGAGCAGAACATGGTGTCGAGGTCCGTTTCGGCGTCCTTGGGCGGCAGGAAGCACTCGGCGTTCTTGTGGCCCTTGATCTCCGGCCCCTTGCGGAACACCTCCAGCGCGTCCAGGAACTCGTTCTGGAACGTGGAGATGTCCTTGACGGCCGCCTTGGACTCCATCCGGGCGAGCACGATGCTGACCGAGTAGGTCCCCGTGTTCGCGCCGAGCGCGGTCGCCTCGGAGCTGAGGTAGCTGCGCATCGCCATGCCGGTGAGCCGCTGGCGGTCGATCTCCTTCTCCAGCTGCCTGCGCTGGGTACGGGGCAGACCGCTCAGCGACTCCTTGCGCAGGGCGGTCGCCTGGGCGCCGCTGAGCCGCGCGTCGGAGCCGTACGCGCCGAGGTCCGGACCCCGGCTCCACCCGTCGGTCCCGTACGGCACGAGCTGGCCGGCGAGCCCCTGGGCGGCCGCCTGCTTCTCGTCGGCCGTGCTCTTCGGGAACTGCCAGACAGGCGCCCCGGCGTCCCGCTCGGCACCGTCCACGGTGACGACGGTGAACCCGACCCCACCGACGACGGCCCCGGCCACCAGCAGGGAACCGGCCACGGTGGCGATCCGGCGGCGCAGAGCAGCGCTCGCGCCGGACGGCGCGGGCACGGGCCCCGGGAGGCCGGCGCCCGCGTGCCCGGCCGGGGGCGGGACAGCACCGGGAGGGGCGGCCGGACCACTGGGACCGCCGGCCCCGCCGTGCCGCTCGTTGGGGTTGTCGGTCACAGCCGCTCCATCTGCCGTGTGGCCAGGTCCAGGATCGTCTTCTTGGGGATCGGCTTGCTGTCGTAGATCCAGATCTCCATGGCGATGTCGCCGCGCCAGGCGTGTGCCTCCGCGCTGTACAGCGGCAGGTATCCGGGATCGGTCTCGGGCTCGTTGTGCACGTACGCCCTGCCGTCGGTGGTGCCGGGGACGGCCCAGCTGTCGGTGGAGTCCTCGGCGCCGGCCCAGTAGTGGCCGCTGTCCGCGGAGTCGGCGGCGGCGACGGCCTCCTCCTGCCGGAACTGGATCAGCCGGACCTCGGTCGTGGACGTGCTGCCCTCCCAGCCGGTGACGGCGGCCCGGCGGAACTCGTCCCCGACCAGGTTGCCGAACATCTCGGCCGGATCCTCGTAGCTGTCGGCGTACTCGGCCAGGTCCATCCAGCCGTCCGAGCCGGCCAGCCACTCGGCGGCCTTCGCCCCGCCCGGCTTCTTCACCAGCAGCTTGCGCAGGTCCCCGTCGGTCCGCACCCGGCGGTCCCGGGCGGCGGACAGCGGCTCGGGGGCCGCGCCCTTCGCCTGCGTCAGCGTCGGCTGCGACAGCGAGGCCAGCTTCGTCGGCTCGCGGCCGGCCTGGACGAGGTAGCCGGCGCAGGTGCCGGCGACGACGCCGAGCACGGCCGCACCGGCGATCAGCAGAGCCGTACGCCCGCGGCGGCGCGGCCGGGGCGCGCCGGCCTCGGCGGGCACCGCGTCCGGAGCGACCGGCGCAACCGCCGCAACCGGCGCACCCGGCGTGTTTGCGGCCTCTTCGGGTACTTCCAAGACGTCCCCCCACAGAACGTGAAGCGCGCATTCCGTATGCGCGCTCACAGGAGACTTCCGGCCGGCACCCGCAGTTGTAGGCGAGTTGATTACGATTCGGCCATGGCGAAGAAGCTCGTGATCAAGGTGACGGCCGGGGCGGACGCCCCCGAACGCTGCTCGCAGGCGTTCACGGTGGCCGCGGTGGCCGTGGCCAGCGGTGTGGAGGTCTCCCTGTGGCTGACCGGGGAGTCCGCCTGGTTCGCCCTGCCGGGCCGGGCCGCGGAGTTCGAACTGCCGCACGCCGCCCCGCTGCCCGGTCTGCTCGACTCGGTCCTGGCGGCCGGCCGCGTCACCCTGTGCACGCAGTGCGCGGCCCGCCGGGACATCACGGAGAAGGACGTCCTGGAGGGCGTACGGATCGCGGGCGCCCAGGTCTTCGTCCAGGAGGCACTCGGGGACGGGACGCAGGCGCTCGTCTACTGAGCCACGCCGCGCCCGGGGCGCCGTCTACCGGGGCCGTTTCCGTCCGTCCAGCTCGTCCCACCACTGGTCGGACGTCGGATCGCCGGAGGGGTCGTCCCACCAGCGGTCGTCGGGGCCGCGCCGGTTGGCGACCATCGCGGCGAACGGCGGGATGACCATCGCCACCACGCACATCCCGACGGCCACGGGCACCGACCACAGGCGCACGACGGCCCAGGCCAGGACGAACAGCGCGATGCAGGTGCCCATCAGGGCGAAGTACGTGTGCCGCCGCCGTGCGTACATACGTCCAGGGTAGGCCCGGCCGGCACGGCACGCCGAAGGGCCGCACCCCAGGTGTCCAACCCGAGAGGCGCGGCCCCGCGATACCGGCGCCGGTGCCGGCGCCCGTGTCCGTCCGGCGTCAGACGGCGATCGCGACCTCCGCGAGGCCACCGTGCTGGGCGACGACCGTGCGGTCGGCGGTGCCGCCGGGCACCAGGGCGCGCACGGTCCAGGTGCCCTCTGCCGCGTAGAAGCGGAACTGGCCCGTGGCGGAGGTCGGGACCTCCGCGGTGAACTCGCCGGTCGAGTCCAGCAGACGGACGTAACCGGTCACCGGCTCGCCGTCGCGGGTCACCTGACCCTGGATGGTGGTCTCACCGGGCTTGATCGTCGAGGCGTCCGGGCCGCCGGCCTTCGCTCCACACATGTCGTTCTCCTGAAAGGTGATGAAAGGTCGGTCGGGGTGCTTACTTGTTGGCGCCGAGTTCGATCGGCACGCCCACCAGGGAGCCGTACTCGGTCCAGGAGCCGTCGTAGTTCTTGACGTTCTCGACACCGAGCAGCTCGTGCAGGACGAACCAGGTCAGGGCCGAGCGCTCGCCGATGCGGCAGTAGGCGATGGTGTCCTTGGCCAGGTCCACCTGCTCCTCGGCGTAGAGCTCCTTGAGCTCCTCGTCCGACTTGAAGGTGCCGTCGTCGTTGGCGTTCTTCGACCACGGGATGTTGCGGGCGGACGGGACGTGGCCCGGACGCTGCGACTGCTCCTGCGGGAGGTGCGCCGGGGCGAGCAGCTTGCCGCTGAACTCGTCGGGCGAGCGGACGTCGACCAGGTTCTGCGAACCGATCGCGGCGACCACGTCGTCACGGAAGGCGCGGATGGACTTGTTCTGCGGCTTGGCCTTGTACTCGGTCGTGGGGCGCTCGGGCACCTCTTCGACCAGCTCGCGGGCGTCCAGCTCCCACTTCTTGCGGCCGCCGTCGAGGAGCTTGACGTTCTCGTGGCCGTACAGCTTGAAGTACCAGTAGGCGTACGACGCGAACCAGTTGTTGTTGCCGCCGTAGAGGATCACCAGCGTGTCGTTGGCGATGCCCTTGGCCGACAGGAGCTTCTCGAAGCCCTCCTGGTCGACGAAGTCACGGCGGACCGGGTCCTGGAGGTCCTTGGTCCAGTCGATGCGGATCGCGTTGCGGATGTGGTTCTTCTCGTAGGCGGACGTGTCCTCGTCCACCTCGACGATCGCGATGTTCGGGTCGTCGAGGTTGGCCTCGACCCAGTCGGCGTCTACCAGGACGTCGCTGCGGCTCATGCTTTTCTCCTCCGGGGCAGTTACGGCGGGGCGTGAAGTGAGACGGGCGCGCGCGTTCGTGTTCCGGGGGGCAGTGCGGGGCCGCCCCGGGCAGGGCGCGGGGGAACGCGGAAGCCGGGCGCTTCCGCTCAGAAAGTGCGACAGAGCATGGCGGCGACGCGGCACAGGTCCACTGCCCGCCGCTTCGTGAGATCCGCCTGTCCCCCTGACCGGGAGACGCTCAAAGTGCACTGCATGCGGTCGATCGTAGGGACGGTCGGGCGGGCGTGTCACCGGCGTGTCGCATGATGAGACGCGATCGTCCGGAATATGAGAACAGCACGGCGCCCGGGCCGTGGTCCCACGGTTCCCGGGCGCGTGTCACCGTCATCACCGCTACGGCGCGGAGGGCGGCGTCTCACCTGACGGACACCGCCCGTCCACCGCCGGTCGGAGGACACCGTCCATCCGCCGCCGGTCCACCGTCCATCCGCCGCCGGTCCGCCGCCGGTCCGCCGCCGGTCCGCCGACCGTTGTCGCCCTACCCCGCGAGCTTGACGTTCGAACCCTTCACCGTGATCTCCACACCGTTCTTCGCGGCCTGCACCGTGTCGAGCTGGATGCCGCCGGGCAGGCCGTCGATCTTCTGCTCGAAGTCGGTGATGGCCCGGACCCGGTTCTCGGCGAGGTCGACACCGCTGAACGAGGGCAGCGTGTCGGCGTGCACCTTCACCGTGTCGCCCTCGGCGGTGACCGTGCTGAGCACGAGGACCGGGTCCGGCAGCTCGGTGCCGAACACCGTGGCCTCGATCTCGACCTTGATCTTGCCGTTGCCGCCGTCGGAGAGGCCGACGATGCTGGCGGTGACGCCGGGGGCCACCTGCGTGGGCTCGGACCGGGCGGCCTTGAGCAGCTCGGCGTAGGTGACGGACGCGGTGCCGGTGGCGTCGGCCGCGGTGGCGGAGCTGTAGTCGCCGGAGAACGCGACGCCCTTCATGTTCGCCCTCAGGTCGTCGATACGGATCGTGCCGCCCTCGGTGCCGGTGTCCGCCTCGTAGTCCTCGATGCCGACCTGGACGTCGTCCAGTTCACCGCCGGCGACCTGGGTGAGGAAGGGGAAGCCCTTGATGGAGACGTCCGGCGTGGCGGCCAGGTTCTCCGTGGCCTTCAGCTTGTCCGCGACCTCGCCCTCCGCGAAGTTGACCGCGACGCGGTCGGCGATCACGAAGAGGCCGCCGAGTATCACGACGACGACCAGCAGTACTCGCAGTGCGCGCATGCGCGTATCCCCCAGGGCGGCGGTTCCTGACGACCGGGTGGCCGTCGAGCGCGAGGGTAACCCCGCGACGGGCCCGCACCGGAGGATTGTCGATCACCTGTGACAGGAGAGGCACCCGGTGCGGGCACCGCTCCGGGTGCCTAGACCAGCGCCCGCCCCAGCACGTAGACCGCCGGTGCCGCGGCGGCCAGCGGCAGGGCCACGCCCGCCGTGAAGTGCACGAACCGGGACGGGTAGTCGTAGCTCGCCACCCGGTGTCCGATCAGCGCGCACACCGCGGCGCCGGCGCCGAGCAGCGCGCCCTTCGCTCCCAGGCCCGTCATCCCGCCGACCGCGATGCCCGCGCCCGCCGCGGCGAGCAGCGAGACCAGCACGGAGGCCGGGGTCGGCAGGGGCAGCGCGCGGGCGAGGACGGCGACGGCCACCGCGGCGGCGCCGACCGTGACCGCGTCCGGCTCGGCCGCCAGGTGTCCGGCCGCGACGATGGCCAGGGCCGCCGAGGCGACGCCCGCCATCAGGCCGTACATCCGCTCGTCCGCGCCGGCGTGCGAGCGCAGCTGGAGGACGAGGGACAGCAGCACCCACACGCCCAGCGTGCCGAGGATCGCCGCGGGCCCGTTCTCCCGGCCGGCCGCCAGCAGCACGCCGTCCGCCGCCAGCGCCCCCAGGAACGCCAGCGCGATGCCCTGCCGGGCGGGCCACATGCCGTTCAGCCGGAACCAGCCGGCCGCCGTGACGGCCTGGAGGACGACGAGGGGGACGAGGAGTGCGTACGAGCCGAGCGCCGCCGTTGCGGACAGGAGCAGGCCGAGCAGCGCGGTGAGCGCGGCGGGCTGCATCCCGGGTTCGATGACCGGCGAACGGCCCTCCAGCCGGGCGCGCTGCGCGTCGGTGATGCGGGCGTTGCCGGCGACGGTGGCGGGGCCGTAGCCGGGAGCCGGTGCCCCGGCCGCCGGTGCCGGCCCCTGAGGTGGTGCCTGCGTCCGGGCCCGCTGTGCCTGCGGCGCGGGCGGCTGCGGCTGCGGCTGCGACTGCTGTGCCGCGTAGGCGGGGTGCACCGGCTCGGCGGGCCCCTGCTGCGGCATGTAGGCCGTCTCGGCCGCCGGCATCGGCTGCTGGTGCACCTGGGTCTCCCAGGTCTGCCCCTGCCACTGCTGCGTGTGGTGCTGGGCCGCCTGCGGATCCTCGTAGGCCCGCTGCTGCCCGGGCCACGCGTGCGGCTGGGCCTGCGACGGCTGCGGGGACGCCTGCTGCGGCGGCTGCGGCGCCTGTCGCTGGTACGGGTCGTACCCCTCGTACCCCTCGTACCCCTCGTACCCCTCGTACCCCTCGTACCCCTGGTACGGAGCGCCCTCGTACGGCTGGTCGGTCATCGTCACCCTCCTGCGAACGGCGGGAGCACCTCGACCGTGCCGCCGTCGGCCAGCCGTACCGTCTCATGTGCGCGGGTGCCCACGGGGTCACCGTCGACGAGGAACGAGCATCGCCGCAGGACGCGCACGAGTTCGCCGGGGTGTCGCTCGCGTGCCGCGTCGAGCGCCTCGGCGAGCGTGACCGCGTCGCACTGTTCCTCGGCGACGCCGGCCGCGGCCTTCGCGGCGGCCCAGTAGCGCACCGTGACCTCTGCCATCCCGGTTCCTCAATCAATCGGCGGTGTACACGGTCAGGCTAGCCCGCCGCACCGACAGCCCAGTCCCCGATCCGGGCCAGCAGCCCGTCGGTGGCCGCGTGCTCCGCGTGGCCCATGCCGGGTTCCAGCCAGAGTTCGCCGTGGTCGCCGGCGGCGTCGGCCAGCATGCGGGGGTGATCGAGGGGGAAGTAGCCGTCGGCGTCGCCGTGCACGATCAGGAGGGGAGCCGGGGCGATCCGGGGGACCGCCTCCACGGGCGACAGCGGCACCGGGTCCCAGTCCCGGTGATGGATGCGCGTACGGAATCCGTAGTGGCCCACCAGGCGGCCGGCGGGGCGGGTCACCAGCCAGTGGAGCCGGCGCATGGGAGCCGTGCCCCGGTAGTACCACCGGGCGGGGGCGCTCACCGACACCACCGCGTCCGGCGCCGCTTCCGTGCGCCCCGCGTGCACCCGCTCCTCCTCGGGCGGGTTCGCGCCGTACAGCGCGGCGTGCCGCAACGCCACCGAGCCGCCCATGGAGAAGCCGACGGTGACCACGCGCGCGTGCCCGAACGAACGGGCCCACTCGACCGCGGCGGCGAGGTCCAGCACCTCCCGGTCGCCGACCGTGGAACGCCCGCCGGATCCCCCGTGACCTCGGAAGGAGAACGTGACCACGGCCCCGTACCGGGCGAACGCGGCCGCGATCCGGCGGACGTGCGGGCGGTCCACGTCGCCCGTGAAACCGTGCGCGACGACGAACACCACATCGCCGGGAGATGACGGCGAGGCGTCGTATACGGCGACTCCCGGGTCGTATACGGAATCGATCGTCACACCATCGGCGGTGTGCAGAAACGTCCGCAAAGGGGTACGTCTGCTCGTCTCAGAGTGCGGACGATCGGTGGAACGCGCCACATGACCTGCCGAACCAGTGCTCATGTGGGCTATTCTCCTGGGCAGAGGACTCGGGCAGCGAAGCCCCCGGGTCCTTTTGTGCTTTCGGAAGCGTTGTATACGAAGCGGGAAACCGCAGGTGTACGGGGCCCCGGGATCGCAGAGCAGTGCCGCACCGCACACGTCCTCGCAGGGACCGAGGAGGAACCAGACGTATGAGTTCTCTGCTGCTCCTGACCAACGCCCTCCAGCCGTCGACGGAGGTGCTTCCCGCTCTCGGCCTGCTGCTGCACAACGTGCGCGTGGCTCCGGCGGAGGGCCCCGCCCTCGTCGACACCCCGGGTGCCGACGTCATCCTGATCGACGGACGCCGCGACCTGCCCCAGGTCCGCAGTCTGTGCCAGCTGCTGCGGTCCACCGGGCCCGGCTGTCCGCTCATCCTCGTCGTGACCGAGGGCGGCCTCGCGGCCGTCACCGCCGACTGGGGCATCGACGACGTCCTGCTGGACACCGCCGGACCGGCGGAGGTCGAGGCGCGCCTGCGCCTGGCCATGGGCCGCCAGCAGATCGTCAACGACGACTCCCCCATGGAGATCCGCAACGGCGACCTGTCGGTCGACGAGGCGACCTACTCCGCCAAGCTCAAGGGCCGGGTGCTCGACCTCACCTTCAAGGAGTTCGAGCTCCTGAAGTACCTCGCCCAGCACCCCGGCCGCGTCTTCACCCGCGCGCAGCTCCTCCAGGAGGTCTGGGGGTACGACTACTTCGGCGGCACCCGGACGGTCGACGTGCACGTACGACGGCTGCGCGCCAAGCTCGGGCCCGAGCACGAGTCGCTGATCGGGACCGTCCGGAACGTCGGTTATCGCTTCGTTACTCCGGAGAAGGGCGACCGCGCCTCGGACGACGCGAAGGCGAAGGCCGCCGCGGCAAAGCCGGAGAATGCGGACGAGACGGCCGCTCTGGACGCCTCCGAGATCGCGGCCGAGGCGTAGCGGGCGTGGGCAGGGCGGCCCTCCCTCACGCTCCCGCCGGGGGAGGCGTCCTCACGCCCTGCCCAGAGCGGGTCCATCCGCGTAGACTCCGCGCGTGGCCAAGGTAACCAGGGATGACGTGGCGCGGCTGGCAGGGACGTCCACTGCCGTCGTCAGCTATGTCATCAACAACGGACCCCGGCCGGTCGCCCCGGCCACGCGCGAGCGTGTTCTCGCAGCGATCAAGGAACTGAGTTACCGCCCCGACCGGGTCGCCCAGGCGATGGCGTCGCGGCGCACCGACCTCATAGGCCTGATCGTGCCGGACGCGCGCCAGCCCTTCTTCGGGGAGATGGCGCACGCGGTCGAACAGGCCGCGTCCGAGCGCGGAAAGATGGTGCTCGTCGGCAACTCGGACTACGTCGGCGAGCGCGAGGTCCACTATCTGCGCGCCTTCCTGGGGATGCGCGTCTCGGGGCTCATCCTCGTCAGCCACGCGCTGAACGACAACGCCGCCGCCGAGATCGACGCCTGGGACGCCCGGGTGGTGCTGCTGCACGAGCGCCCGGAGGCCATCGACGACGTCGCCGTCGTCACGGACGACCTGGGCGGCGCCCAGCTCGCCGTACGCCACCTGCTGGAGCACGGCTACGAGTACGTCGCCTGTGTGGGCGGCACCGCGGAGACCCCCGCCGTCGGCGACCCCGTCTCCGACCACGTGGAGGGCTGGCGGCGCGCGCTCCGGGAGGCCGGTGTCTCTCCCGAGGGCCGGCTGTTCGAGGCGCCGTACAACCGCTACGACGCCTATCGCATCGCGCTCGGCATCCTCTCCGGGCCCCGGCGGCCGCCCGCGATCTTCTGCTCCACCGACGACCAGGCCATCGGTGTGCTGCGCGCGGCGCGCGAACTGCGCATCGACGTGCCCGGAGAGCTGGCGGTGGCCGGCTTCGACGACATCAAGGAGGCGGCGCTGGCGGACCCGCCGCTGACCACGGTCGCCTCGGACCGCTCCGCGATGGCGCGGGCCGCAGTGGACCTCGTCCTCGACGACGGGCTGCGGGTGGCGGGATCCCGGCAGGAGCGGCTGAAGCAGTTCCCGTCGCGGCTGGTGGTGCGGAAGTCCTGCGGCTGCGTGTAGCTCACCACCGCGTGTAGCTCACCACTGCGAGCGGCTCACCACCGCGTGCGGCTCCGCCGAGATGCCTCTCTGAGGGTTCTCTGAGAGCGCCCCGAAAGCCGCGAGAAGCGTCTTCACATCGGACCAACGAGGTTCTGCCGGGCTTCTCAGGAAGCGCTCAGGGAGCTCTCATGGTCGGCGGACAAGCTACATGTCATGACCGAGAGCTTCCGCCGCAGCGGCGAGTACGAGAACCCGTACCAGGGCGACCAGCAGCACGCCTCCTCGCCCGTCGACCCCGAGTGGCCGCCCCCGCCGGTCCAGCCGCCGGCCCAGTCGCCGGCCCAGCCGCCCGCGCAGCCTGTCGCCGTCGAGCCGGGCACGACCGGGTGGCCGGGCGGGACCGCCACCGGCGGCCACGGCGGTGGCTACGGCGACGGTGACGGTGGCGGCCACGGCGGTGGTGACGGTCACGGCGGCGGTACGGCTCTCCTCACCGCCGCTCCGGCCGGATCCGCGCCCGCGCACGCTCCCGGGAAGCGGACCCGTGGCCCTCTCGCGCTGCTCGCCGCCGTGGCGATCGCCGCCGCGGCGATAGGCGGCGGGACCGCGTACGGCATCCAGGAGCTGACCGGCAACGACACGGTCACCTCCAGCAGCACCAGCACCACGGTGGTGCCGTCCGCCGACAAGGGCACGGTCGCCGGGGTGGCCAAGGCGGTCAGCCCGAGCATCGTCGAGATCAACGCCACCTCGAACGCGGGCGAGTCCACCGGTTCCGGCGTGATCATCACCGGCGACGGCGAGATCATCACCAACAACCACGTCATCTCCGGCGCCACCTCGATCAAGGTGAGCACCAGCGACGGCAAGACCTACACCGCGAAGACCGTCGGCACCGACAGCGCCAAGGACCTCGCGCTGATCAAGCTGGAGGACGCCTCCGGGCTGACGGCGGCCACCCTCGGCGACTCCTCCGGCGTCCAGGTCGGCGACGAGGTCGTCGCGATCGGCTCCCCCGAGGGCCTGACCGGCACCGTCACCAGCGGCATCGTCTCCGCCCTGGACCGGGACGTGACCGTCTCCACGGACGAGAGCCAGAGCCAGGGCCAGAGCGGCGGCAGCGGCCAGTGGCCGTTCGAGTTCGGCGGCCGGCAGTTCAACGGCGACACCGGCTCGTCCACCACCACGTACAAGGCGCTCCAGACGGACGCCTCGCTCAACCCCGGCAACTCCGGCGGCGCGCTGATCGACATGAACGGCAACATCATCGGCATCAACTCCGCGATGTACTCGGCCGCTTCCGGGTCGTCCTCGTCCGACGCGGGCAGCGTGGGCCTCGGCTTCGCCATCCCGGTCAACACCGTCAAGTCCGACCTGGCCACGCTGCGAGCCGGCGGCTCCGACAGCTGACCCGCCACCCGACCCCCGACCCCCGCGTCCGTAGGGAGCACGTCATGATCAAGCAGGTTTCGCACACGGTGACCGGCACCGACCCGGCCGGCTTCGCTCTGGCCCTTGAGGTGGCGTACGAGCTGCACGCGCCGGTGGCGCGGGCGCCCGAGGTGGCCGCCGCCGCCCACGGCGCTGGCCGCCGTGCGGGTGCCGCGCGCAGCCGCCGCCGTACGGTCCGGGGCTGATGTCACCCGGCTCTTCCCACCGCGCCAGCCGGGAACCGTGCGAGGCTGAAAACGTTCAGAGACTTCAGCCCTCCTGTCCCACCGCACCCGAGGAATCCACGCCCATGAGCCCCGCCGAAGGCGACCGTGACACCCAGCGCATCCTGATCGTCGACGACGAGCCGGCGGTGCGCGAAGCACTCCAGCGCAGCCTCGCCTTCGAGGGCTACGACACGGAGGTCGCGGTCGACGGCGCGGACGCCCTGGAGAAGGCCTCCGCGTACCGGCCCGACCTGCTGGTCCTGGACATCCAGATGCCCCGGATGGACGGCCTGACCGCCGCGCGGCGCATCCGCGGGGCCGGTGACACGACGCCGATCCTCATGCTCACGGCCCGCGACACGGTCGGTGACCGGGTGACGGGTCTGGACGCCGGGGCGGACGACTACCTGGTCAAGCCCTTCGAGCTGGACGAGCTGTTCGCCCGCGTCCGCGCGCTGCTGCGCCGCAGCTCGTACGCGGCGGCGGCCGGAGCGGGTACCGCCGAGGACGACGAGGCCCTCGTCTTCGCCGACCTGCGCATGGACCTCGCGACCCGTGAGGTCACACGGGGCGGACGACCGGTGGAGCTGACCCGTACCGAGTTCACGCTCCTGGAGATGTTCCTGGCGCACCCGCGCCAGGTCCTCACGCGCGAGCAGATCCTGAAGGCGGTCTGGGGCTTCGACTTCGAGCCGTCGTCCAACTCGCTCGACGTGTACGTGATGTACCTGCGCCGCAAGACCGAGGCCGGGGGCGAGCCGCGGCTCGTGCACACGGTGCGGGGTGTGGGGTACGTGCTGCGGCAGGGCGGCTCGGAGTGAGGAAGGCCGTACGCCGGTTCCGGTCCCTGCCGATCCGATCGCGCCTCGCGCTGCTGGTCGCGGCGGCGGTGGCGTTCGCGGTGGCGGCGGTGTCGGTGACGTGCTGGTTCATCGTGCAGGGGAAGTTGTACGACCAGCTCGACAAGGACCTCACCGCGATGGCGCAGGGACCGCAGTCGTCCAAGCAGGTCGTGGACCTCCTCGCGACCTGCCCCCAGACCGCTCGGACGGACCAGAGCGACCAGAGCGGCCTCCCCGACCTGCGGACCCGGAACAACTACATCCAGCTGGTCAAGTCGGACGGGACACCGTGTGTCTCCTCGAATTCGGTGGGCACCGTCAGGGTGACTGGTTCCGACCACGAGGTGATCGAGAACGCGAGCACCACCGGCAAGGCACTGATCCGCAACGGCACCGACACCGACGGCAACGCCGTCCGTGTGATCACCGCGCCTCTGATCGTCACCCAGGACAGGGACAGCCCGCCCCAGCTGTACCCCGGCACCGCACTCCTCATGGCGACCCCTCTCAAGGGCACCCAGTCCACCCTCAACGAACTGGCCCTCATCCTGCTCCTCGTCTCCGGCATCGGAGTCGTCGGTGCCGGTGCCGCCGGGCTCGCCGTGGCCCGTGCGGGTCTGCGCCCGGTCGACAAGCTCACCGAGGCCGTCGAGCACGTGGCCCGGACCGAGGACCTGAGCATCCGCATCCCGGTGGAGGAGGCCAGCGAGGACGAGGTCGCCCGGCTCTCCCGCTCCTTCAACTCGATGACGTCGTCCCTGGCCAACTCCCGTGAGCTGCAACAGCAGCTGATCGCGGACGCCGGCCACGAACTGCGCACCCCGCTGACGTCCCTGCGCACGAACATCGAACTCCTCACCCGCAGCGAGGAGACCGGCCGTCCCCTCCCCGCCGCCGACCGCAAGGCGCTGCTCGCCTCGGTCAAGGCGCAGATGACGGAACTGGCCGCGCTCATCGGGGACTTGCAAGAGCTGTCCCGTTCGGAGGGCCAGCGTGGTGAGCGCGTGCAGGTGGTGTCGTTGCAGGACGCGGTGGAGTCGGCCCTGCGCCGAGCGCGCCTGCGCGGCCCGGAACTGACCATCACCGCCGACCTCCAGCCCTGGTACGTCCGGGCGGAGCCGGCCGCGCTGGAGCGGGCGGTGGTCAACATCCTGGACAACGCGGTGAAGTTCAGCCCCGAGGGCGGCACGGTCGAGGTGCGGCTGAGCGAGGGCGTCCTGCGGGTCCGCGACCACGGTCCCGGCATCCCCGCCGACGAACTCCCCCACGTCTTCGACCGCTTCTGGCGCTCCCCGTCAGCGCGAGCCCTGCCGGGCTCCGGCCTCGGCCTGTCCATCGTCGCCCGCACGGTCCGGCAGGCCGGCGGCGAGGTGAGCCTGGCCCGCGCGGAGGGCGGCGGCACGGTGGCGACGGTACGGCTGCCGGGGGCGCCGACGCCGCCGCCGGAGGATCTCACGGCACCTGGCGCCTGACCTCTGTGAGGAACGACGCCCAGGAGGCCGTTCCGAAGACCAGCACCTGTCCGTCCGGGACCTTGCTGTCCCTGACGGGCACCAGGCCGGTGCAGCCGTGGGCGACCTCGACGCAGTTCGAGGCTCCCCCGTCGCTGTAGGACGACTTGCGCCACACAGCGGTGCCGAGCTCGGGAGTTCGGTTCATGATCTGCACTCCTCCAGAAGGCGCTTGACGAACGCCGTCGACTCCACCGGAGTCAGGGCCGCGTCCCTGACCAGATCGTAGGACAAGCGATACGACATGACCTTGTCCGGATCATCGATCAGCACGCCGATGCCGTTGCCCTCCAGGTAGGCGACGGGATCACCGACTCGCTGCCACAACAGGATGAGGTCGCTGTTCATGAGGTCGTGCACGCCGGCGGAGTAAGGCAGCACCTGGAGCGCGACGTTCGGGAGGTCCGCCGCGTCCACCAGATGCGACAACTGGTCCGTCCACACCTTCACGTCGGGAACCGGGCGCCGCAGCGCACCCTCGTCCAGGACCACGCGCACGTTCGGCGCCGGATCGCGGTACAGCAGCTCCTGCCGCCCCATGCGCAAGGCCACCTGCTCCTCGACCTCGTCGCCGTTGCCAGCCGTTGTCTGGGCTCCAGACAACCCTGACAACACCGCGCGGGCGTAGTCCTCGGTCTGCAACAGGCCCGGCACCCGCAGCTGGAACATCCACATGACCCGAGCCGTCGCCTCCAGCTCCATGAAGGCTTTGTACTTGTCCTTCACGACCTCCTTGCGCGCGTCCCGCCACAGGCGAACCAGCAGGTCACCGGCCCCGTAATACCCGTCCAGGTCTTCCATGACGGTCACCTTGGACAGCCGCTCTCCCGACTCCAGACGGCTCAGGTAGCTCTTGTCGTACCCGGTCTCGTCCGCCAGCTGTCCCAGGGACTTGCCCTCCTTCTCGCGCAGAAACCGAAGGGCCCGCCCCAGCACCGCACGCCCCGACTCACCTTCCGCGTCAACCATTTCGCCCATGTCACCCCTCCCTGTTGCCTGGGGCCGCAGACAACACCGACCCCCTTCCGCAGCGTACGCCCGCACAGTGACCATCGAGTCACGAACGGTGATCGCCGCTCGTCCATGGGTTGCCGACGCACGAAGGAGCGCCGTCATGCGGGAACGGATCACTGGACTCAGCGCAGTGCTGCTGCTGGCACTGGTGCGGGCGTTGCTGCCCGCCCGGGGCCGACATCGAGCGGTCCGGACAGGACTCACGGTCGGACAGTCCCCCTCGGCGCCCGCTGCCGCGACGTCGGCAAGCAAGTGCCGCCCCTTCGTCGCAGGGTCCTTCGAGCACGACACCCCGCTCGTACGCCCGTACCTCCTCACGCCGGAGGAACGCCATGAGCGAAGGCTCCAGCGGCAGCGACGGCGGGCCCTGTGGCTCGCCGTGCACGGCGTCGACGTCGGCCCCCGCCGTATCCACGGGATGGAGGTCTCCGCATGACGACGACCGGACCGCTGCGTCTGCTGCCGTGGACGAGCCCCGAAGGCAAGCCCTGTTACCTGAGTGCCGACAGTGGTGACAGCAGGCTCTCCCTGCTGGCCGACGACGTGGAAGCGGCCCAGCTGGAGTCCGGGGAACAGGTGCTGGCCGGGTCCAGGGCCGTACTCGCCGATCCAGGGGCGGGTGAGCGGGCGGTGCGTTTCGCGCTCACCCGGGCGGTCGAGTCCCTGGAGGAGGTCCTGCGGATCGCGGTCAGCCGGGGTGGACGGCAGGGCGTGTCCCCCGGCGTCAGCTGAAGCCGAGCATTCCGGGGGAGTCGATGTCCACCGTGAGGAAACCCGGCGGGTAGTGGTTCTCGTGTCCGGTCAGGATGATGGACATGCCTCCGGTCTCCATGTGCGGAGTGGCCACGTAGATGGCGTGACAGGTGTCGGCTCCTCCCCACCCGTCACGCACCATCCCGCCCACTGTCACGGCCGCGGCCTGGGCGAGCGGGTCGATGTGGATTCCGGGCAGCGCGAGCAGGTTGCCGCCGACGCCCGCGTCGCTCTCCTCGGCCTTCAGGAGACAGAGCGCCGGGACGCGCAGCCAGTCGCCCGGGGTGCGAGCGACGTTGTCGGCCAGATGGTGCAGGGCCTTGTGCCCGTGGGCCAGCGCGAGAGCCGCGCTGGTGTCCAGGATGATCACGCGGCCCGCTCCCGCTGAGCGCGCGCCTTCTCGGCCGCCATCGCGTAGACGTTGGCCAGGACGTCCGGGCCGCTGTCGAACTCGTCGTCGGTGAGCGTGCAGCCCATGCGCTCCCGCAGTACCTTGCGCGTGGCGGCCACCCGCTCCGCGATCTGCTCAGCCGTCGGCTGCTCGGAGGCCAGTCGCTCGACGAGCTGCCCCAGGGTCATCCCACGCTCCTTGGCGACCTGGGCGAGATGGTCGCGGGTCTGCCGGGACACCTGAATGGTCGTGTGCTCTGCCATGGTTTCACCATAGACGCATTACGGCGCGCCAGTCACGGTCCTCCCCGCAGTCACCCGGTGGCGCTCTCAGCCGGTCCACCGCTTGAGACACCCGGCCAGGCTGCCGCGGCTGAACCGGCAACCTTTCCCCCCTTCAGCTCCCACAGGCAGGCATCACCCCAGTCGTCCCCCGCACTTGGATGGAGCAGCCCGTGAGTGAGCGACGCAGCAAGGCCCGGCACGGCAGACGGAGCACGGTCCTGACCGCCGGGTTGCCGGTCGTCCTGATCGCGGCCGGCGCCCTCGCCTACGGCACCGACGTCGGCGTCTTCGGAGCGGGCGCTCAGCGGCAGGCCTCGGCCGCCACGGCGGCCCCCGCCTGGGCCACCGCCGCCGCCGACGGGTTCGCCTCCGTCAACGCCCTGGGGCAGAACGGGACGTACGGCGGGCGGGACGGCGAGACCGTCACCGTGAAGACGCTCGCGGAGCTGGAGAAGTACGCGACCGCCGCCGAGCCGTACGTCATCGTCGTGGCCGCCACCATCGACATGAACCCGGTCGGCAAGGAGATCAAGGTCGCCTCCGACAAGACGATCGTCGGCGCCGGGACCTCCGGGCACATCGTCGGCGGCGGTTTCCTCCTCGGCTCCGGCGTCCACAACGTGATCATCCGGAACCTGACGATCCGGGACGCCTACCAGGGCGTCTGGAACGACAAGGACCACGACTTCGACGCCGTCCAGATGGACGGGGCGCACCACGTGTGGATCGACCACAACGACCTGCGGAACATGGCCGACGGGCTCATCGACGTCCGCAAGGACAGCACCTACGTGACCGTCTCCTGGAACAAGCTGAGCAACGACAACAAGGCGTTCGGCATCGGCTGGACCGAGAACGTCGTCACCGACATCACGATCCACCACAACTGGATCCGCGAGACGGAGCAGCGCAACCCGTCCACCGACAACGCGGCCCACGCGCACCTCTACAACAACTTCCTGGAGGACGTGCCCGGGACCACGATCAAGTCCTCCTACGGCAACTACTCGCGCGGCGCGACGAAGATGCTCCTGGAGAACTCCTACTTCCAGGGCGTGAACAACCCGGTCATCAAGGACAGCACGGCGAGCATCGTGCAGAAGGGCAACACCTTCGTCTCCACGACCGGGCGCAACGAGAGCGGCGGCACGGCCTTCGACGCCAAGACGTACTACCCCTACACGCTCGACAAGACCGCGGACGTACCCGCGCTGCTCAAGTCCGGTGCGGGGCCGCGCGGTTCGATCGGCACGACGGCCGCCACGACGGCCACCACGAAGGCCGCCGCGGCGACCACGCTCACCGTGGCCAAGGACGGCAGCGGCCAGTACTCGACCGTGCAGGCCGCGGTGAACGCCGTACCGGTCAACAACGCCTCCCGGGTGGTCATCTCCGTGAAGCCGGGCACGTACCGCGAACTCGTCAAGGTCCCCTCCAACAAGCCGCACGTCACCATCCAGGGCACCGGCGGCAGCCGTAAGGACACGGTGATCGTCTACAACAACGCGTCGGGAACGCAGAAGCCCGACGGCTCCGGCACCTACGGCACCGGGGGCAGCGCCACGGTGGCCGTCGAGGCGGACAACTTCCAGGCCCGCAACCTCACCATCTCCAACGACTTCGACGAGGCCGCCAACCAGTCCCTCTCCGGCCACCAGGCCGTCGCCCTGCGCACCGCCTCAGACAAGGTCTTCCTGGACTCGATCATCGTCGAGGGCGACCAGGACACGCTGCTGCTGGACACGGCCGCCAAGGACAGGCTCGGCCGGGTCTACATGAAGAACTCCTACATCGTCGGCAACGTCGACTTCATCTTCGGCCGGGCCACCGCGGTGATCGACGCGTCGGTCATCACCCTCAAGAAGCGCTGGAACGGCACCTCGGCCGGCTACATCACCGCCCCTTCGACGGCCGCCAACCGCAAGGGCATCCTGATCGCCGACTCCACGGTGAACGGCAGCGTCTCCGACCGCACCTTCTACCTCGGCCGCCCCTGGCACGCCGGCGGCGACGCCACCCTCGACCCGCAGGCCACGGTCCGCAACACCACCCTCAGCGCCGCGATCCGTACCACCCCCTGGACCGACATGAGCGGCTTCTCCTGGAAGGACGACCGCTTCGCCGAGTACATGAACAAGGGCGCGGGGGCGGGCGCCGCGAGCACCGAGCGGCCCCACCTGACGGACGCCCAGGCCACCGGCCAGGAGGTCGCCGACTGGCTGGGCGACTGGACGCCGACGGCTTCCTGAACCCCGCCGCCCGCGCCGCCGTACCGGTCCCGGGGAGCCGGTCAGCGGCGCAGGATCAGGGTGTCGTCCGGCTGTGGAAGGCGGCGCGGGGTCAGGGTGTCGTCCGGGCGCGGGAAGGCCCTGAGCGCCAGCGTGTCCTCGGTCAGGGCCGTCGGGAGCGGGCCCGCCAGACGGGCGTACGTCCCCGCACGCGCGACCAGTTCGGTGTGCGTGCCGCTCTCCACCAGGCGGCCCTCGTCGACGACCAGGATCCGGTCGGCGTCGGGGGCCAGGCTCAGGTCGTGGGTGATCATGATGGTGGTCCGGCCGGACATCAGGCGGCGCAGGGGCTGGACGACCTGGCGGGCGGCCACCGAGTCGAGGCCGGCGGTCGGTTCGTCCAGGACCAGCACGGGGGCGGCGCGCAGCATAGCGCGGGCGATGGTGATCCGCTTCAGCTGACCGCCGGAGAGGGCGGCCGTGCCGGGGGCGATCTCGGTGCCGTACCCGTCGGGCAGGGCGGCGATGAAGTCGTGCGCGGCGGCGGAGCGCGCGGCCCGTTCGATGTCCGCCTCGCTCGCGCCGGGGCGCCCGCACGCGATGTTCTCCCGGATCGTGCCCTTGAGGATCAGCGTCTCCTGGGGCAGCAGCGTGATGTTCTCGCGCAGGAACTCCAGGGGCATGTCCGGCAGCGGGACGCCGTCCAGGGTGATCACGCCCGCCGACGGGTCGTAGAAGCGGGTGAGGAGTGTGGTCAGCGTCGACTTGCCCGCGCCGCTCGCGCCCGTGATGATCACCAGCTCGCCGGGGGCCGCGGTGAAGGTCACGCCGTCGAGGGAGCCGCGGGCCGCGCCCGGGTAGCGGAAGGACACGTCGTGGAAGCCGACCCAGCCGCGCACGGGCCAGTCGTTCACCGGTGCGGCGGGGTCGCCCACCGAGGGCTTCGCGTCCAGGATCTCGCCGAGGCGCTGGGCGCCCGCGGTGGCGGCGGCGAGGGTGAGGCCGAGCTGGCCGAGGTCGCGGATCGGCGGGTAGAGGTAGCCGATGAAGGCGGCGAAGGCGAGCAGCTGGCCCAGGGTCATGCGGCCGGCGGAGATCTCCCAGACGCCCAGGCCGACCACCGTGAGCACGCACACCGTCTCGACGACCTCGACGAACTGCTCGTACAGCTCGCTCAGCCGGGCCCCGCGCACGGACGCCCGCATCCAGGCGCGGGCCTCGCGGTCGAGGCGCCGCTCCTCGTCCCCGCGGCGGTTGTAGGCCTGGGTGAGGACGACGTTGCCCAGTGACTCCTCCACCACCGAGGTGATCGCGCCGTCGGCGGCCCGCTCGTCCTGGGAGGCCTCCTTGATGCGGCCGGAGAAGCGGCGGGCGGCGAGCAGGAAGAGGGGCGCGAGGACGAAGGTGGCCAGGGCCAGGTCCCAGCGCAGCCAGAAGGCGGCGGCCGCGTAGAAGACGGCGGAGAAGACGGCGGAGACGGTGCCGACGACTCCGGACACGACCATCTGCTCAATGGCCTCGACGTCACCGGTCAGCCGCTCGACCAGGTCGCCCTGGCGGTGCTGCTGGAAGAAGTGCGGGGGAAGGCCCTGGACGTGCCGGAAGACGCCCGCCCGCAGCCGCAGGACGAATCTCTCGGCGGTCCAGGCGGCCAGCGAGTTGCCGAGGTAGCCGACGAACGCGCCGAGCACGGCGACGCCCAGCCAGGCCCCGGCCGGGCCCCAGAACGCGGCGAGCGAACCGGCCTTCAGGGCGTTGTCGGTGAGTTCCGCGAACAGCAGGATCGAGGCGGTCTCGGTGAGCGCGGACACCACCACGCACGCCACGATCACCACCAGCCACGTGCGGTCGCCGCGGGTCAGCGGCCAGAAACGCCGGAAGGCCTCGCGGACTTCCCTCATGGTGCGACTCCCTCGATGTGCGCCGGGCCCGGATCTGCTCCGGGCATGGCCGAGGCGGGGCCCCGGCCGCGAGTCGGACTCGCTGACCGGTGACCCCGCCTCGTGGCGGGCCTCAGCCCTTGTGGGCGACCGGACGGCGCTTCGGGGCGGCCTTCTTCGGCGCGGCCTTCTTGGCGACCGGGGCGGGCTTGCGGGACTTCTTGACGGGGGTGATCTTGTGGAAGCTCATGGTTCTCTCCTTGTATCCGTGCGAGGTATCCGTGCGAGTGAACTGCCTTTGCCGTTCGCGTTCTCCGCGGTTTTCGCGTCCTCCGCATTCTCCGCGGTTTTCGCTTTCGCGTCGTTCGCTGTCGACATGGAAAACACTACGGCATTCCCGCAGCCGAAAAGGCCAATTCCCCTTGGAATTCAATAAGATTCACTATGAGGCGCCTCTGAAATGAAAGTCTCAGAGAAATCCCGGAACCGAGGGGAACTCACACAGGATTTATGAAACGCAGAAGGGGCGTACGCATGACGCGTACGCCCCCACCCACCCCTCACCTCTGTCGAGGCGTGCGGCTGTGCCGGCGGTCTACTGCACGATCGTGATCCGGTTCGCCGCCGGCGGCGCGACCGGGCTCGTGGCCGACGAGTTCGCCGTCAGGTACTGCTCCAGGGCCGTCAGGTCGTCGGTGCCGACGAGGTCGTTCGTGCCCTGGCCCAGCGTGGTGAAGCCGTCCCCGCCGCCCGCGAGGAAGCTGTTCGTCGCGACGCGGTAGGTGGCCTCCGGGTCGACGGCCGCCCCGTTCAGCCGGATGGAGTCCGTGACGACCCGGTCCGCGCCGGCCTTCGTCAGGTCCAGCGTGTAGGTCAGGTTGGCGGACGGCTGGAGGATCTTCGGCGCGCTCGCGTTCGAGCCGCTCACCTGCTCCTTGAGCACCTGGATCAGCTGGGCGCCCGTGAAGTCCTGGAGGTTGACCGTGTTGGAGAACGGCTGCACGGTGAAGCCCTCGGCGTAGGTCACCACGCCGTCGCCCTCGGTGCCCTTGGCCGCGTAGGTGAGGCCGGCCCGGACACCGCCCGGGTTCATCAGCGCGAGGTCGGTCCCGGCGTCCAGTTGCCTGCCGTACCAGAGCTGCGCGTCCGCGATCAGGTCGCCCATCGGGGACTCGGTGCCGGTGCTCGGCACGTCGGCGGAGATGTAGCCGATCGCGCGGTTGCCGATGGGCGCCGCGAGGGTGCTCCACTTGCCGATCAGCTCGGTCATGTCCGCCGCCTTGGGGACGGTCCGGGTGACCACGTGGTTCGCGGACTGCACGGCCGTACGGGCGATGTCACCCGTCCAGCGGTCGTACGTCAGCGTGGTGTCCGTGTACAGACGGCCGAAGGACGCGGCCGAGGTGACCATGCGGGGCTTGCCCGCCGGGTCGGGGATCGTGCACACGTACGCCGCGTGGGTGTGGCCGGTGACCAGCGCGTCCACCTGCGGGGAGACGTTCTTGGCGATGTCGACGATCGGGCCGGAGACGCCGTCGCCCGCGCCCGGCGCGTCACAGTCGTAGTTGTACGCGGAGGAGGCGGGCAGCCCGCCCTCGTGGACCAGGGCCACGATCGACTTGACGCCCTGCTTCTGCAGCACCTTGGCGTACTTGTTGATCGTCTCGACCTCGTCCTTGAACGTCAGGCCCTTGACGCCCTCGGCGGAGACGACACCCGGGGTGTCCTCCAGGGTCACGCCGATGAAGCCGACCTTGACGTCCTTCTTCTTCCACACCCAGTACGGCTTGAGGACCGGCTTGCCGGTCTTCTCGTCCAGGACGTTCGCCGCGAGGTAGGGGAAGTCGGCGCCCTCGAACTCCTTGTCCGTGTAGCAGCCGGCGGTCGGGTGGCAGCCGCCGTTCTGCAGCCGGGCCAGCTCCTTGGCGCCCTCGTCGAACTCGTGGTTGCCGACGGACGTGACGTCCAGGTCGAGCTTGTTGAGCGCCTCGATGGTGGGCTCGTCGTGGAACAGCCCCGAGACGAGCGGGGAGGCGCCGACCATGTCGCCGCCGGCCGCGGTGATGGAGTACGCGTTGCCCTCGCGGGCCTGGCGCAGGTGCGTGGCGAGGTACTCGACACCGCCCGCGTCGGTCGTCTTCGTGGTGCCGTCCGGCTGGAGTTCGGTGACCCGGCCGGAGGAACCGGACGGCGGCTCCAGGTTGCCGTGCAGGTCGTTGAAGGACAGCAGCTGTACGTCCTGGTAGCGGCCCGGCGCGTGACCGCCCGGCCTCCCCTTGCTCTCACCCGCGCTCGCCGCGGTCGGCAGCGCGGCGGCCAGCGCGCCGACGGTGGCGAGACCGGCGGCCGCGGCGAGGAGCCGGCGGGTACGACGTCTGCGGCGCACGGCTTTTGCCGGGTGCGACTGGGATGTGGCTGGCATACGCCCCCCTGTGGTTCTGGTGTGGAAGTGGGCCCCCGTTCCGGCGCAGCCTAGGGTCAACGCGCGTAGCGCGACAGAGGTTTCCGGGTTACATCCTGGTTGCTTCTGTGCCGCCACTTTGCCCGGCCGTCCCCTTACCCTCGTACGCATGACCAGCGACGACACCGCACGCACCGGCATCTCCCGCTCGATCGAGACCCATTCCGCGCTCTCCCCGGAACAGACCGGGGCCGTGCTCGGGCTGCTCACGGAGGCCGCCCGCGTCGACGGGCGCCAGGCGGTGTCCGAACAAGGCCGGTTGCAGCTGCGGGGCGGCCCCCGCGAGGGCGTGTCCCATCTGCTCCTGCTGGTCGGCGCCGAACTCGTCGGCTACGCCCAGCTGGAGGACACGGACCCGGTGGAGGCACCGGCGGCGGAACTGGTCGTCCACCCCTCGCACCGGGGGCACGGCCACGGCCGGGCGCTGGGCTCCGCGTTGCTCGCCGCGTCGGGCAAACGGCTGCGGGTGTGGGCGCACGGCGGCCACGCGGCGGCCCGGCACCTGGCGCAGGTCCTCGGGCTGACGCTGTTCCGCGAACTGCGGCAGATGCGGCGGCCGTTGAGCGACCTGGACCTTCCGGAGCCGGTGCTGCCGGACGGCGTGACGGTACGGACCTTCGTCCCCGGCGCCGACGACGCGGCCTGGCTCGCGGTCAACGCGGCGGCCTTCGCCCACCATCCCGAGCAGGGGTCCCTCGCCCAGCGGGACCTCGACGACCGCAAGGCCGAGCCGTGGTTCGACCCGGCGGGGTTCTTCCTGGCGGAACGCGAGGGCGAACTCGTCGGCTTCCACTGGACCAAGGTGCACGCCGGGGAGCGCATCGGGGAGGTGTACGTCGTGGGCGTCCGCCCGGGGGCCCAGGGCGGCGGGCTGGGCAAGGCGCTGACGACGATCGGCCTGCGGCATCTGGCGGGGCGGGGGCTGCCCACGGCGATGCTGTACGTGGACGCGGACAACACGGCGGCGGTGTCGGTGTACGAACGGCTCGGGTTCGCGACGTACGAGACGGACCTGATGTACCGCACGGAGACGTGACCGCCGCCGCAGGCGAACGTCTCCGGGCCCGACGCCCCCGGGGCGGCCCGACGCCCGACGGTCTCGACGCCCGGACCGGGCGCCACCTCCGTACCGGGTCCGCCCCGCACACCCCCCGCCACCACCGCCGCGACCACCACCAGCACCCTCCACCACTCGTGCCCGGCCACCCGCCGCTGATCCCGGCCGCCCACCGCTGATCCCGGCGGCCCCGCAGGCCCCAGCGGTCCAGCAGGAGCAGCGGTCCGACGGGAGCAGCGGAGTCAGCGCCGCCGCCGTGAGCAGGACCGCCGCCACGGCCGGCGCCGGCACGAACACGGCCGCCGGGGCCGTACCGACGGGCACGAGCACTGCCCCTTCCCACCGACCGCCGCCCGCCGCCCGCCGGCGGGACCCGCCTCGACGGGACCCGCCCGTCCCCCTGGTCCCGGACGACCGGCGTGTACGTCCCGCGGGCCGTCCCGCTCTCGTCCCGTGGCCCCCCGGGGCCGCCCCCCGATATCCCGCACGCCATGTCGCCGTAACCATCGGTTCAGACAGGCTTGCGACGCTCAGCGAATGAAGCCCGCCGTGCCAGAGCCTTCGCCGCCCCCCGAGGGAAACACGGGGAACGGGGACCACCGCGTGACCGCCGCGCTGCGGCCCGCGCTGTCCGACGCGCCTGTATCGCTCGATGCGCGGAAGAATGGTTCCATGAGCCAGCCAAACGCCCAGGCACAGGTCCAGCACGCCCAGCCCTCCGTCGGTTCCATCGCCGCGCACCGACCGCACACCGTGTCGGCGGCCGTCTCCGACCTGGAACCCGACATCGACGCCGACCTCGACGCCTACGAGGAGTCGCCGTACGACGGACCCCAGCTTCCGCAGGGTCGTTTCCTCGACCGTGAGCGCAGCTGGCTCGCCTTCAACGAGCGCGTCCTCGAACTCGCCGAGGACCCGAACACGCCCCTGCTGGAGCGCGCCAACTTCCTGGCGATCTTCGCCAGCAACCTGGACGAGTTCTTCATGGTCCGGGTGGCCGGTCTCAAGCGCCGGATCGCCACCGGTGTCGCCACCCGGTCCGCGTCCGGCCTCCAGCCCCGCGAGGTGCTGGAGATGATCTGGGCGCGCTCCCGCGAGCTGATGGCCCGGCACGCCGCCTGCTACCACGAGGACGTCGCCCCGGCGCTCGCCGAGGAGGGCATCCACCTGGTCCGCTGGAACGAGCTCCAGGAGAAGGAGCAGGCCCGCCTGTTCACGCTCTTCCGCCACCAGATCTTCCCGGTGCTGACCCCGCTGGCGGTCGACCCGGCGCACCCCTTCCCGTACATCTCGGGTCTCTCCCTGAACCTCGCGGTCATCGTGCGCAACCCGGTCACCGGCCACCGCCACTTCGCCCGCGTCAAGGTGCCCCCGCTGCTGTCCCGCTTCCTGGAGAGCTCCCCGGGCCGGTACGTGCCTCTCGAGGACGTCATCGCCGCCCACCTGGAGGAGCTGTTCCCGGGCATGGAGGTGCTGGAGCACCATGCCTTCCGGCTCACCCGCAACGAGGACCTGGAGGTCGAGGAGGACGACGCCGAGAACCTCCTCCAGGCCCTGGAGAAGGAGCTCATGCGGCGCCGCTTCGGGCCGCCGGTGCGTCTGGAGGTCGAGGAGTCCATCGACCGCGAGGTGCTCGACCTGCTGGTGCGGGAGCTGAAGATCAGCGAGGCCGAGGTGTACCCGCTGCCGGGTCCCCTGGACCTCACGGGCCTGTTCCGCATCGCCTCCATCGACCGGCCCGAGCTGAAGTACAAGAAGTTCATCGCCGGTGTGCACCGGGACCTGGCCGAGGTCGAGTCGGCGTCCGCGGCCGACATATTCGCCGCCCTGCGCACCCGCGACGTACTGCTGCACCACCCCTACGACTCCTTCTCGACGTCGGTCCAGGCGTTCCTGCAGCAGGCGGCCGACGATCCGGACGTCCTCGCCATCAAGCAGACCCTGTACCGCACCTCGGGCGACTCCCCCATAGTCGACGCGCTCATCGACGCCGCCGAGGCCGGCAAGCAGGTCCTCGTCCTGGTCGAGATCAAGGCCCGCTTCGACGAGCACGCCAACATCAAGTGGGCGCGCAAGCTGGAGGAGGCCGGCTGCCACGTGGTCTACGGCCTGGTAGGGCTGAAGACCCACTGCAAGCTGTCCCTGGTGGTCCGCCAGGAGGGCGACACGCTGCGGCGCTACAGCCACGTCGGCACGGGCAACTACCACCCGAAGACGGCGAGGCTGTACGAGGACCTGGGCCTGCTCACGGCGGACCCCCAGGTCGGCGCGGACCTCTCCGACCTGTTCAACCGCCTCTCCGGCTATTCGCGCCGCGAGACCTACCGCCGCCTCCTCGTCGCCCCCAAGTCGCTGCGCGACGGCCTGATCTCGCGGATCAACAAGGAGGTCCAGCACCACCGTGCCGGACGCCCCGCGTTCATCCGCATCAAGGTCAACTCGATGGTGGACGAGGCGATCATCGACGCCCTGTACCGCGCGTCCCAGGCAGGCGTCCCGTGCGACGTCTGGGTGCGCGGCATCTGCGCGGTCCGCCCCGGCGTCGCCGGCCTGTCCGAGCACATCCGGGTCCGCTCGATCCTCGGCCGCTTCCTCGAACACTCCCGGGTGTTCGCCTTCGGCAACGGGGGCGAGCCCGAGGTGTGGTTCGGCAGCGCCGACATGATGCACCGCAACCTCGACCGCCGTATCGAGGCGCTGGTGCGGGTCACCGACCCGGCCCACCGCGCCGCCCTGAACCGGCTGCTGGAGACCGGCATGTCCGACGCCACCGCCTCCTGGCACCTCGGCCCGGACGGCGAGTGGACCCGGCACGCGACCGACCAGGACGGCCAGCCCCTGCGCAACGTCCAGGAGATGCTCATAGACGCCCGGAGGCGCCGGCGTGGCACAGCGACACCTTGACCCGACGGGGCCCCTGGCCGGCCCCTCCCCCGCGCCCGGCTCCGGCCGGGCCGGCGGGACCCCCACCGGGGACGCCCTCGCGGGCTACCTGCGGGCCCAGGCCACGGAGTTCCTCCGCGCCCTGCGGCTGCACCGGGAGACCGGCGGCACGGCGAACGGCCCGGGGGCGGGCGGCGCGGCCGGCCCGGAGGACCCCGTCGACGCGGCCCTCGCCCTGCGCCGCGCGGTCCGCCGGATCAGCGGCAGCCTGCACACGTTCCGCCCCCTGCTGGACGCGGACTGGTCGGAGTCCGTGCGCCCCGAACTGGCCTGGCTGTCCGGCACCCTGGCGATGGAACACGCCTACGCGGCCCGCCTGGAGCGGCTGCTGCTGGCGCTGCACAGGCTGTCGGGGGCGGTGTTCCCGGCCCAGGCGGTGGGCGCCGCCCAGGCCGCCGCCTCCGCCGTGGGCGTCCGCGGTGCCGGTGCGGAACGGACGGGCACGGCGGAACCCGGCGGCCTCCCGGCCCCCGCGCCCGCACCGGACCGCGGCAACCTCACGGTGGGCGCGGCCAAAGCGGGCGCCCTGCTCGAACGCCAGCTGACCCTGGCCCGGACCCGGGCCCACAGCACCGCCCTCCAGGCCCTCGGCTCCTCCCGCTTCCACGCGGTCGCGGACACCGTCGCCTTACTCGCCAGCGACGTCCCCCTCGTGCCCGCGGCGACCGCCACCGACCTGCGCCCCCTGGCCGCCGCGGCCCGGGACAGACTCACCGACGCCGTCACCGCCCTGCCCCTCATCACCGCGGGCCACCCCTACAACGCGGAGGCCCTGATCCACGGCCTCTCCCCCGACCCGGCCCCGCACCCGCAGGACGCGCCCTGGCACCAGGTCCGCCTGCTCCTGCGCCTGCACCGCTACGCCCGCGAGGTCCTCGACTCCACGGACGCGCCCGTGGACGTACGCCTGCTGGCCGCGGGCCAGGCCCTGGACCGGCACCGCGACGCCTCCGAGGCGGCCGCCGCCGCGGCCCAGGCGGCCCGTACCCCCCGGATCGCCCCGGCGACGGCGTACGCGCTCGGTGTGCTCCACGCCGACCAGCGGCACGAGGTGGAGGCGGCGCGCTTCGCGTTCCAGCAGTCGTGGCAGAAACAGGCGGTCGGCACACCCTGATCCGTCCGCCCGCGAGACCTGTTCAGAAGGCGGTGACCCCA
Organism: Streptomyces sp. NPDC003011; assembly: GCF_053591515.1. Taxonomy (NCBI): domain Bacteria; kingdom Bacillati; phylum Actinomycetota; class Actinomycetes; order Kitasatosporales; family Streptomycetaceae; genus Streptomyces; species Streptomyces sp. NPDC003011. The sequence continues at coordinate 26,697 of NZ_JBSFTY010000042.1, read as the reverse complement.
TGAGCCATCCGAAGGAGACCCCCGTCCGGGCAGCCGGCTGCGTCCTGTGGCGCCGCTCCCCGGCCGGCGGCGAGCTGGAGATCTGCCTCGTCCACCGGCCCAAGTACGACGACTGGTCCCACCCCAAGGGCAAGCTGAAGCGCGGCGAGGCCCCTCTCGTCGGGGCCCGTCGCGAGGTCGCCGAGGAGACCGGCTACGCCGCCGTGCCGGGCACCGAGCTGTCCACGGTCCGCTACGTGGCCAACGGGCGTGCCAAGGAGGTCCGTTACTGGGCGGCCGAGGCCACCGAGGGCGTGTTCACCCCGAGCGACGAGGTGGACCGGATCCTCTGGCTGCCGCCGAAGGCCGCCAGGAACCGCCTGACCCAGCACCGGGACCGGACCCTGGTCGACGAGTTGCTGATCCGGGTGTTCGAACACTCGTAGCGGAGGCTGAACGCCGCACCGGCGTCGCCCCGCCGCCGCCCGGCGTTCAGTCGGGCAGGTGTCCCTCCGCGTCGGCACGGGCCAGACTGCGGGCTCTGCGTGCCGGGCCACGCCAGCCGCAGGTGCAGCGGGCCGCGCAGAAACGGCCTTGCTCGACTGTCTGTGTGCGGTGTGCGGGTCGGTCGGGAGGTGGGGGAGTCCTGTCCTGCTGCGCCACGCCGACAACGGTACCCAGGCCAGGTGAACGGTCGGTGAGCGCGTGACGAGGCCTGCTACCCGTCGTTAACCGGGACGACAGGGGGCCCGTGACGGACGTACCGGCTGGGGGTAGGCAGGCGATGACGCAGCGGCAGAGGCACACCGGCGGGACGCTCGTCGCGGCGGGGCTCATGGTCTGGGTCTGTGTCGCCACCGCCGGCTGCTCCGGCAGCGGGGCCGCCGCCGGGGACGCCCGCCCGGCCGACCCGGTCGGCACGCTGCGCCGGGCCGCCGACACCCTGGTGGACGCCGGGAGTTCGAAGGCCCGCACGTCGATGGAGATGGCCACCGGCGGGACCCGGGTGACCATCCGGGGCGAGGGCGTGTACGACTTCCGCCGGCAGTCGGGGCGGCTGAAGGTGCTGCTGCCGCAGGACCCGGCCGGCACCAGCGTGCGCCGGCCGATCACCGAACTCCTCGCGCCCGGCGCCCTGTTCATGAAGCACCGGGGCGCCGGTGTGCCCGCCGACAAGTGGGTCCGGGTCGACACCGCGACGCTGACCGACGGGAACCTCGTCACCGGCGGCGCCACCGATCCGCTCGCCGCGGCCGAGGTGCTGCGCGGCACCCGGACGGCGACGTACGTGGAGGAGACCGAGGTCGCGGGAGTGCCGGTGCGGCACTACCGGGGCACCGCGGATCTCGGGGCGGCGGCCAGGAGGGCGTCCGCCGCGAACAGGGGGCCGCTGGCGTCGGCGGCGAAAGGGTTCGCCTCGGCCGAGGTTCCGTTCGACGTCTACCTCGACGAGCAGGGGCGCGTCCGCAAGGTCCGGCACCGGTTCAGCTTCGTCGGCGGCCGGCGCAACGGCACCGTCGCGGTCGCCTCGACCACCCTGCTCTACGCCTTCGGGACGCCCGCGGACGTACGGCTGCCGGCCGCCGCGGACATCTACGCCGGCACGATCGCCGAGGAGTGAGGGCGCCGCGCCGCGCGGGCGCGGACCCGTGACGGGCGTCAAGAACTAGCCCGTCCGTGCCATGCGCGGTGTGTGGGCCGCTCCCTACTCTAGGAAGCCGGTGACGGCAGAGATGAGGTGATGCGCGTGGCTCCGGTCGGCGGTACGGCAGTACAGGACCACGTGGCCCTCGCCGAGATAGAGCTGTGCGGGGAGCTGATCATCGCTGCTTCGGCCGCCGAGGACCGGCTCAGCCTGGAGAGCATCGACGAGGTGCTGCGGGTGGCCGAGGAACGCGCCTCCGGCGGGTGAGCCGGGGCGCTCCCCACGGTCCTTCGCCGTTCAGGCACGCAGCCTTCAGGTACGCAGCCCTCAGGTACGCAGCCCTCAGGTACGCAGCAGGCGGCCGATCGCCTTCGTCGCCTCCGCCACCTTCGCGTCGATCTCGGTGCCGCCCTTGACGGCCGCGTCGGCGACACAGTGGCGCAGGTGTTCCTCCAGGAGTTGCAGGGCGAAGGACTGCAGCGCCTTGGTGGAGGCGGACACCTGCGTGAGTATGTCGATGCAGTACACGTCCTCGTCGACCATCCGCTGCAGGCCCCGGATCTGGCCCTCGATGCGGCGCAGCCGCTTGAGGTGTTCGTCCTTCTGCTTGTGGTACCCGTGCACGCCGCGGTCGTGGTCCGTCACGGTCTCCGGCCCCCCGGTGGCGGAGGGCGCTTCCGCGCCGGCCTCTGTGGTCGTCATCGCGTCCTCCAGACATATACCCCTACTGGGTATATCGTACCGAACTTTGCTGGGTATGGGGTCTGCGGACGGCCCCCGTGTCGAACACTCTGCCTGATGGGCGACACTGGGGGACGGCCCGTTAGCCGTGGCCGGATGATGCGCCTAGCATCAGCCTGACCGAAACCGATGCACCCCGAGGACCCCTTGTGCGCTTTCGTCTGACCCCCAGGGAGACGAGCTTCTACGACATGTTCGCCGCGTCCGCGGACAACATCGTCACGGGCTCCAAACTCCTCATGGAACTGCTCGGGGCGGACTCCTCCGCCCGGGCCGAGATCGCAGAGCGTATGCGGGCCGCCGAACACGCGGGGGACGATGCCACGCACGCGATCTTCCACCAGCTGAACTCCTCCTTCATCACGCCGTTCGACCGCGAGGACATCTACAACCTCGCGTCCTGCCTCGACGACATCATGGACTTCATGGAGGAGGCCGTCGACCTCGTCGTCCTCTACAACGTGGAGGAACTGCCCAAGGGCGTCGAGCAGCAGATCGAGGTGCTGGCGCGGGCCGCCGAGCTGACCGCGGAGGCCATGCCGAACCTGCGCACCATGGAGAACCTCACCGAGTACTGGATCGAGGTCAACCGGCTGGAGAACCAGGCCGACCAGATCCACCGCAAGCTGCTCGCCATGCTCTTCAACGGCAAGTACGAGGCCATCGAGGTGCTGAAGCTCAAGCAGATCGTCGACGTGCTCGAAGAGGCCGCCGACGCCTTCGAGCACGTGGCCAACACGGTGGAGACCATCGCGGTCAAGGAGTCCTGACCCCTCCATGGACACCTTCGCCTTGATCGTGACCATCGGTGTCGCGCTCGGATTCACCTATACCAACGGCTTCCACGACTCGGCCAACGCCATCGCCACGTCCGTGTCCACACGCGCGCTGACGCCGCGTGCGGCGCTCGCGATGGCCGCGGTGATGAACCTCGCCGGCGCCTTCATGGGCAGCGGGGTCGCCAAGACCGTCAGCGAGGGCCTGATCGAGACGCCGCACGGCAACCGGGGCATGTGGATCCTGTTCGCCGCCCTGGTGGGCGCGATCGTGTGGAACCTGGTCACCTGGTACTTCGGCCTGCCCTCGTCCTCCTCGCACGCGCTGTTCGGCGGCATGGTGGGCGCGGCGCTCGCGGGCGGTATCGACGTTCTCTGGTCCGGCGTCCTGGAGAAGGTCGTCATCCCGATGTTCATCTCCCCGGTCGTCGGCCTGATCGCCGGTTACCTGGTGATGTGCGCGATTCTGTGGATGTTCCGCAAGTCCAACCCGCACAAGGCCAAGCGCGGCTTCCGGATCGCGCAGACCGTGTCGGCGGCGGGCATGGCCCTCGGCCACGGTCTCCAGGACGCCCAGAAGACGATGGGCATCGTGGTGATGGCCCTGGTCATCGCCGATGTCGAGCAGGCGGGCGACCCGATCCCGATCTGGGTGAAGGTGGCCTGTGCGCTCATGCTCTCGCTCGGTACCTACGCGGGCGGCTGGCGCATCATGCGCACACTCGGACGGAAGATCATCGAGCTGGACCCGCCGCAGGGGTTCGCCGCCGAGACCACCGGCGCGTCGATCATGTTCACCACGGCGTTCATCTTCCACGCCCCGATCTCCACCACCCACGTCATCACCTCCGCGATCATGGGCGTCGGTGCCACGAAGCGGGTGAACGCGGTGCGGTGGGGTGTCGCCAAGAACATCATCCTGGGCTGGTTCATCACCATGCCGGCCGCGGCGGCCGTTGCGGCCGTGGCGTTCGGGCTGGTGAACCTCGCGTTCCTGTAAGGGCCGTGACCGAGGACTCCGCCCCGGCCGGTGCCGCGGGACAGGAGCCCGCCGGCCGCTCCCCCGGGACAGGAAACGGGCCCGCCCCCGGTAGCCGGGGGCGGGCCCTTCTCGTCCTCGCGGTGGCACCGCCATGCAGCACCGCGAGGGGTCGGGGGAGCGTCGGCTGAGCCGCGGCTCGGGAGCGCCGGCTCAGCCGAAGCGGCCGGAGATGTAGTCCTCCGTGGCCTGGACCGACGGGTTGGAGAAGATCCGCTCCGTCTCGTCGATCTCGATCAGCTTGCCGGGCTGTCCGACCGCCGACAGGTTGAAGAAGGCGGTGCGGTCGGAGACGCGGGCCGCCTGCTGCATGTTGTGCGTCACGATGACGATCGTGAAGCGCTCCTTCAGCTCACCGATCAGGTCCTCGATGGCGAGCGTCGAGATCGGGTCGAGGGCGGAGCAGGGCTCGTCCATGAGCAGGACGTTCGGCTCCACCGCGATCGCCCGCGCGATGCACAGACGCTGCTGCTGACCACCCGACAGACCGGAACCCGGCTTGTTCAGGCGGTCCTTGACCTCGTTCCAGAGGTTCGCGCCCTTGAGCGACTTCTCGACGACGTCGCTCAGTTCCGACTTCTTGTAGCTGCCGTTCAGGCGCAGCCCCGCCGCCACGTTGTCGAAGATCGACATGGTGGGGAACGGGTTCGGGCGCTGGAACACCATGCCGACCTCGCGGCGCACCGAGACCGGGTCGATCCCGTGCCCGTACAGGTCCTCGTCGTCCAGCAGCACCTTGCCCTCGACGCGGCCGCCCGTGGTGACCTCGTGCATCCGGTTCAGCGTGCGCAGGAACGTCGACTTGCCGCAGCCGGACGGACCGATGAAGGCCGTCACCGAACGCGGCTCGACCGTCATCGAGATGTCGTCGATCGCCTTGTGGGACCCGTAGTAGGCGGTGAGCCCGCTTACGTCGATTCGCTTGGCCATGTCTCCACTTCACTTCCGGATCAGTCGCTGTGGCCGCGTCAGCGACCGGTCTTGGGTGCCTTCCAGCGGGCGATCCCGCGGGCCATCAGGTTCAAAATCATCACGAACGCGATCAGCGTCAGCGCCGCCGCCCACGCACGGTCGTACGCCGCGCCGGAACCGGCGCTGTTCGCGTACTGCTGGTAGATGTACAGCGGCAGGGACTGCTGCGCGCCCTCGAAGGGGTTGGTGTTGATGAGCGAGTTGCCCCACACCAGCAGCAGCACCGGCGCCGTCTCGCCCGCGATACGGGCCACCGCCAGCATGACGCCGGTGATGATGCCGCCGAGCGAGGTCGGCAGGACCACCTTCAGGATCGTGCGCCACTTCGGGACACCGAGCGCCAGGGAGGCCTCGCGCAGCTCGTTCGGGACGAGCTTGAGCATCTCCTCGGTGGAGCGGACGACGACCGGCATCATCAGGATGGCCAGCGCCAGCGAGCCGGCGAAGCCGAAGGGCTGCATGTCGAACATCAGCATGATGCTGAGGATGAACAGACCGGCGACGATCGACGGGATGCCCGTCATGACGTCCACGAAGAAGGTGACCGAGCGGGCCAGGTTGCCGCGCCCGTACTCGACCAGGTAGATCGCGGTGAGCACCCCGATCGGAGCGGCGATCACCGTGGCCAGGCCGACCTGCTCCAGGCTGCCGAGGATGGCGTGGTAGATGCCGCCGCCCGGCTCGGTGTCGGCGACCAGGCCCATGGAGTGGGTCAGGAAGTAGACGTCGAGGACCTTCACACCGCGCGAGACGGTCGTCCACACCAGGGAGACCAGCGGGACCACGGCGAGCAGGAAGGCGACCCAGACGAGCGAGGTCACCATCCGGTCCTTGGCCTGGCGGCTGCCCTCGACACGGGAGGCGATGGCGTACGAACCGGCGATGAACAGGACCGCGGCGATCAGGCCCCACTGGATCCTGCTGTGCAGCCCGGCGGCCAGGCCGATGCCGACACCGAGGGCGAGGGAGCCCGCGGCGATCGCGTACGGCGACCACTTGGGCAGACGGGCGCCGCGCAGGGTGCTGGCGGGGCGCTTGTCGGCGACTGAGGTGCTCATGCGTTGGCCCCCGAGTACTCCTTGCGGCGGGCGATGATCGCGCGGGCCGCGCCGTTGACCAGCAGGGTGATGACGAACAGGACCAGACCGGAGGCGATGAGCGCGTCCCGGCCCAGCTCGCTGGCCTCGCTGAACTTGCTGGCGATGTTCTGGGCGAAGGTGCCGCCGCCCGGGTCGAGCAGGCTGGCCTGGATGTCGAAGGTCGGCGAGAGCACGGTCGCGACGGCCATCGTCTCGCCGAGCGCGCGGCCGAGGCCGAGCATCGAGGCGGAGATCACACCGGAGCGGCCGAAGGGGATCACCGCCATGCGGATGACCTCCCAGCGGGTGGCGCCCAGGGCGAGGGCCGCCTCCTCGATCATCTGCGGAGCCTGGCGGAAGACCTCGCGGCTCACGTTGGTGATGATCGGCAGGATCATGATCGCGAGCAGGACGCCGACGGTCAGCATCGAGCGGGGCGCGCCGCCCTGCCAGGAGAAGATGCCGGTCCAGCCGAGGTACTCGTCCAGCCAGCTGAAGAGGCCGGTCATGTTCGGCACCAGGATGAGGGCGCCCCACAGACCGTAGACGATGGACGGCACGGCGGCGAGCAGGTCGATCACGTAGGCGATCGGACCGCTCAGCCTGCGCGGGGCGTAGTGGGTGAGGAACAGCGCGATGGCGACGGCGATCGGGACCGCGATGACCATGGCGATGATCGAGGAGACGACCGTGCCGAACGCCAGGACGGCGATGCCGAACTTGGGCGGCAGGACGCCGGTGTTCCACTCGAAGGCGGTGAGGAAGTTGGCGTCGTCCTTGCTGATCGCGATCGAGGCGCGGTAGGCGAGGAAGCCCGCGATGGCGGCCATGATCACGAGCAGCAGGATGCCCGACCCGCGGGAGAGACCGAGGAAGATCCGGTCACCGGGTCGGGTGGCGCCACGGGCCGCGCGCTTCTGCTCGGCCACGGTCGGCTGTGGGGTCGGGGCTGGGATGTTCTTCGTGGTGATGTCCATCGGTTCTCCGGTCTGCGGAGCCGTACGCGCTGTACGGCCCTGTGGAGCCGGTCGCGGTCTGCGGCGGCTCCTGGCGGCGGTGCACCGGACGGTGCGGTCCGGTCCGGGGTTCACTCAGTGCCCGGACCGGACCGCACGCGGGTCAGCTCAGGCCCTCGATGGTGGTGCGGACCTTGGCGATGATGTCGTCGGGCATCGGGGCGTAGTCGTTCTCGGCGAGGATCTGCTGGCCGTCCTCGGAGGCCATGTAACGCAGGAACGCCTTGGTGGCGGGCAGGGTGTCCGCCTTGTTGCCCTTGTCGCAGACGATCTCGTAGGTGACGAGGGTGATCGGGTAGGCGCCCTCGGCCTTGGTGGCGTAGTCCAGCTCCAGCGCGAGGTCCTTGCCCGTGCCGACGACCTTGGCGGCGGCGATGGCCTTGGTGGCGTTCTCCACGGTGGCCTCGACCGGGGCGGCGGCGCCGGTGTCGATGCTGACCGGGGTGATGCCGTCCTTGGCGTACGACAGCTCCATGTAGCCGATCGCGCCGGCGGTCTGCTTCACCTGCTGGGCGACACCGGAGGAACCGCTCGCGGACTGGCCGCCCTTGGCCTGCCAGGCCTTGCCGCCCTCGTAGGGCCAGTCGCTCTTGGCCGAGGCGATCAGGTACTTGGTGAAGTTGTCCGTGGTGCCGGAGTCCTCGGAGCGGTGGAACGCCTGGATCTTGAGGTCGGGAAGGGTCGCGTCGGGGTTCAGCTTCTTGATCGCCGCGTCGTTCCAGTTCTTGATCTTGTCGTTGAAGATCTTGGCGAGCGTCGGGGCGTCCAGCACGAGGTTGTCCACGCCCGGGACGTTGAAGGCGACGGCGACCGGGCCGCCGACCATCGGGAGGTCGATGCCCTGGCCGCCGGAGCAGACCTTCTTGGAGGCGGTGACCTCTTCGGGCTTCAGCGCGGAGTCGGAACCGGCGAAGGCGACCTGGCCCTGGGTGAACGCGGTGATACCGGCGCCGGAGCCGCTGCCCTTGTAGTTGATCTGCACACCGCAGGCCTGGGTGAACTGCTTGACCCAGGCGTCGATCGCGTTCTTCTGCGCGGACGAGCCGTCGGCGAGGAGCTGGCCCTTGGCGTCGTCGCACTTGATGTTGCCCGCGGCAGCGGTCGAGGACGCGCTGCTGTCCCCGCCGGAGCTGGTGTCGTCGGAGCCGCACGCCGTGAGGGCCAGGGCGCCGGAGACGGCGAGAGCACCGAGGGTGAGGGCCCGCCGGTTCATGCGCTGAAGCTTCACTTGAGGGAGTTCCTTCCAGGAGCCGCCGTCCTGAATCCGGCGGCGTGCGCGAAGTCTGGGTGATGCGGAGCCGCCCTCGAGGCACGGTCCGCACCGCGTAAGGCTGAAATTAGGCAGATCAGGTGAAGGCGCCTACGGCCGTAAGTGAACGCAGGGTGAACCCCTGACGGCGGTGTGGTTAGGTCACGGAACGCTTACAGGAAGGGCACACAGAGGTTCCGGCGCGGCCACTCCCACGGGGCCGGTCCGCGTGCTCCGGCCCGGCCGTGGAACCCGTGCCGCCCCCGGCGGGGGAACCCGTGGCGTCCCCGGCGTGGAACCCGTGGCGTCGCGAGGCCGTCTCGTTCCACGAGGCCGACGGAAGGGCACGACATGCAACGGCGTACGTTCATGGGCGGCACCGCGGGCGTGTTCGCGGCGCTGGCGACGGCCTGCGAGACCGACGGCGGCCCCGCCGCGAGAACGTCGGCGTCCTCGGCGTCCTCGGCGTCCCATCCTCCGCTCCGGTCGACCGGCGCCACCACCACCGCCGCCGCCGACTGGCCCGCCCTCGCCCGCGACCTCGACGGCACCCTGGTCCGCCCCGGCGACGCGGACTGGCCGGCCGCCCGCCAGCTGTACAACACCCGCTTCGACACGCTGAAGCCCGCCGCGGTCGCCTACGTGGCGCACCCCGACGACATCCGTACGGCCCTCGCGTACGCCCGTGCCCGTGGCCTGCCCGTGGCGATCCGCAACGGCGGCCACTCCTACGCCGGCTGGTCCTCGGGCGACGGCCGGCTGATCGTCGACGTCTCGGAACTGAACCGTGTCCGGGCGAGCGGCGGCACCGCGGTCGTCGGCGCGGGCGCCAAGCTGATCGACGTCTACCGCGCCCTCGCCGAGAAGGGCGTGACGATCCCCGCCGGTACCTGCCCGACCGTCGGCATATCCGGCCTCACCCTCGGCGGCGGCCACGGCGTCGTCTCCCGGGCGTACGGCCTGACCTGCGACAGCCTCACCCAGGCCACCCTGATCACGGCCGACGGCACCCAGCTCACCGCGAACGCCACCGACCACAAGGAGCTGTTCTGGGCCCTGCGCGGCGCGGGCAACGGCAACTTCGGCGTCGTCACGGAACTGCGCTTTGGGACCCATCCGGCGCCGCAGGCCGTGACGGCGTACCTGTCCTGGCCCTGGTCGAGGGCGGCCGCCGTGACGAAGGCCTGGCAGGAGTGGGGTCCGTCCCAGCCGGACGAGATCTGGTCGTCGCTGCACCTGGCGGGCTCCTCCGGCGGCAGGGCCACCGTCTCCGTCGCCGCGTTCTCCCTCGGCACGTACGGCGAACTGCAGAACGCGGTCGACCGCCTCGCGGACCGGGTCGGCGCCCCGGCGAGCAGCGTCTCGCTCCGCCGCCGCGGCTACGAGGAGGCGATGGAGATCTACGCCGGCTGCTCCTCGTTCTCCTCCGACGCCCAGTGCCGTCTGCCGGGCTCCACGCCGGGCCGCTCCCCGCAGGGCGCGCTCGGCCGTGAGACCTACGCGGCCCGCTCCGACTTCTTCGACCGCTCGCTCTCCCCGGCCGGCGTCCGGACCCTGCTCGGGCAGCTGACGTCGGTGCGCGGCGGCTCGGGCAGCATCGCGTTCACGGCACTGGGCGGAGCGGTCAACCGGGTCCCACCGACGGCGACCGCGTTCGTCCACCGCCGCTCCCGGACGCTGGCCCAGTACATCGCCTCCTGGCGGGCCGGCACCGACGGCTCGGCGGCCCGGTCCTGGCTGACCGCGGCCCACACGGCGATGAAGCCGTACGCGTCGGGCGCGGCCTACCAGAACTACTCGGATCCGGCCCTGAAGGACTGGCGCACGGCGTACTACGGCGCCGCGGCGGCCCGCCTGACCACGCTCAAGAAGCAGTACGACCCCGACCGGTTCTTCACGTATCCACAGGCCCTCTGACGGGCGGCGGTCCTCAGGCCGCCAGGTCCCGCTCCTCCGCGGTCTCCCGCCGCGCCCCCGGGATCACCGTGTCCCGCCCGTCGTACGACCGCCCCCGCGCGCGGATCAGCCACCCGGCCCGCGGCGACCGCTCGACCGCCTTGGTGACCGGCGTCAGCAGGGCCATGGCGACCGGGGACAGCAGCAGCGTGACGGCCGTGCCGAGCGCGAACCCGCCCACGACGTCGGTCGGGTAGTGCACGCCCATGTAGATCCGGCAGAACCCTTCGAGCAGCGCGAGGCCGATGCCGAAGAGCCCGAACTTCCGGTGGGCGACGAAGAGTCCGACGCCCATCGCCATGGTGATCGTGGCGTGGTCGCTCACGAACGAGTAGTCGGTCTTGCCGGAGACCAGGACGTCCAGCCCCTCGTGGGTGAGGAAGGGCCGGGGCCGTTCCACGAACCCTCGTATCGGCACGTTCACCAGCACGGCGACGCCCGCGGCCAGCGGCGCCCAGACGAGCGCGGCCACCGAGGACGCCGCGTCCTCGTCGCCCCGCCGCCGCACGGACCACCAGCACCCCACCACGAGCAGGACCATGGCGATCAGCAGGCCGTACTCGCCGACGTACTCCATGGCCCGGTCGAACCAGGCGGGCGCTTCCTTGGTGAGGCCGTTGATGTCGTACAGCAGATCGACGTCGGGGTTCGACCCGGATTCTGCGAGTCCAGCCATGGTGCACGGCCCCTTCGTCGTCTCTCCCGGCACGCCTTTGCGCCTGCCGTTTCTGCCCACCCCCGCTGGTTTGCAGATTGCTCTGTATCCAGGAACGCACGGCTCCTGTTCATACGTTCCACACTCCACCGAATGATCACGCAGACGTTATCGAAGAGAGACTCATCGCCGCAGCTCAGGGGGTGGGTTCACGCTCGGTTCACACCGTCGTGGGGAGCGCTTTCGCGCCATCTTCGGTGACCCGGGTGGCTCCGAAATAATCGGGGGTGTCGATCGGGTCGAACCGGATCACAGCACCTGTTCTCGGTGCGTCGATCATGTACCCGCCGCCGACATAAATCCCCACATGCCGGATGGCCCGGGAATTGGTGAGGTCGTCCGAGAAGAACACCAGATCACCGGGGAGCAGTTCCTCCCGCGACGGATGCGGACCGGCGTTGTACTGGTCGTTGGCGACCCGGGGCAGCGTGATCCCCACACTCTCGTACGCGGCCTGCGTCAGCCCTGAGCAGTCGAACCGTCCGCCCTGCGCCGCCGTTCCGGTGCCGCCCCACAGGTAGGGCGTGCCGAGCTTCTTCTGTGCGTAGTAGATGGCGCCGGCGGCCTGCTTCGACGGATCGACCCGGCTGACGGGAGCGGCGAAGCTCTCCTCCAGCGTCGTGATCGTCTTCACGTAGTTCTGGGTCTCCTTGTACGGCGGCACGCCCCCGTACTTGATGACCGCGTAGGCACCCGCGTTGTACGAGGCCAGCATGTTTTCGGTCAGGTTCCCGGGTACGTCCTTCACGTACGAGGCGAGTGAGCAGTCGTAGGTCGCCGCCGACGGGATCGCGTCGTTCGGATCCCATACGTCCCTGTCCCCGTCCCCGTCCCCGTCGACGCCGTGCGTGGCCCAGGTCCCGGGAATGAACTGCGCTATCCCCTGGGCCGCCGCGGGGCTCTTGGCGTTCGGGTTGAACCCGCTCTCCTGGTAGAGCTGGGCGGCGAGCAGCGCCGGATTGATGGCGGGGCACAGATTGCCCCACTTCTGCACGAGGGGCTGATAGGCGGCGGGCACGGCACCCTTGGCCAGCGACTTGGCGCCCCCGCTCACCCCGCCCGCGACGTTCCCGGCGACGACATACACACCGACGACGAGCAGCATCACGAAGCTGAGCCCCGCCCCCAGGGCGACGCCCCCCACGATCCACGCCTTACGCACCGTCAACCGCCCCTCGCCCACTGGGAGTACGCCTGCGCCAGTCTAGGAGCTTCCCACCGGGAACCCGGCGCAACCAGGCCTGGGCAGGCCGCGGGGTGCGCCTCATCATCGAGAGGAGCGTCAGACGCCTCCGCTCCCCTGACACTCCGCCCACAGCAGCTTCCCGCCACTGGACGCGCCCGGTTCCCTCAGCACGGAGGCGCCCACCGCGTCCGCGCAGGCCCGCACGAGGTGCAGCCCGCGTCCGCCCTCGGCGTCACACGGCGGTACGGCGCCGGCGTTCCGGAAACCGGGCGGCACCCTCGGATCGCCGTCCCATACGGCCACCCGGAGCCGCCCGGGCCCCATCGCGCGCAGGCGCAGGGCGTAGGGGCCGGTGGTGTGGAGATGGGCGTTGGTGAGCAGTTCGGAGGCGACGAGTTCGGCGGTCGGGGTGAGGGAGGACAGGCCGTGGGCGTCGAGCACGCTACGGAGGGTCGCACGGGCGATCCCCGGTGCGTGTGGATCGTGCGGGAGGTGAAGGGTGTAGGCCCAGGGCGGCGATACGGTGGCCATGGAAGTCTCCGGTCACTGAGGGGAGTTGGGAGCGTGCGTACGGTGGCCCAGTGGCGGTGCCGACCCGTCGGACGGTGCGCTTCTGGGCGAGGGGCCCAGTTGTAAGGTAGCGGTGCACAGTGAATACATTCACCGTTTTCCGAGGAATACGATTACTTTCACCCGGGTGAGTGACAGCAAGGAGGCGGCAAGCCCGTGAGGAACCCGACGGGTCGCCAACTGCGCTTCGGCGCCGAACTGCGCAAACTGCGCGAGCGGGCCGGTCTGACCGCCACCGAGGCCGGTCAGCTGATGGGCATCAAGCAAGCGCAGGTCAGCAACATGGAGGCTGGACGCGTAGGCGTGAGCGCCGAACGGGTGCGCACGCTGGCCTGCCACTACGACTGCACAGACCAGCCCCTCATCCAGGCACTCAGCGACATGACCACCGAGCGGTCACGTGGCTGGTGGGAGGAGTACCGCGAGCTGCTGGCCCGACCGCTCCTCGACCTGGCCGAACTGGAGCACCACGCCCAGTCGTTGCGCGACGCCACCACAGCCCGTATCCCCGGCCTACTCCAGACGCGCGAGTACGCGCTTGAGATCTTCCGCCAGGCGGTCACCGAACTGTCCCCGCCCGACATCGAGCACCGCCTCTCGTTCCGCATCAAACGGCAGACGGTCCTCTACCGCGCGGAGAACCCCACCCCCTACGAGGCGATCGTCCACGAGGCTGCCCTCCGGATGAAGGTCGGCGGCTCGACGGTCACCCGGCGGCAGTTGCAGTACCTGCTGGACATGAGCGACCGAGACCACGTCACCCTGCGTGCCATCACCTTCGACGCCGGCGCCTACCCGGGATCCGGGCAGTCGATCCACTACGCGCACGGCCCGGTACCGCAGCTGGACACCGTTTACCTCGACCAGGCTCACGGCCTCGCGTTCCTCGACGCCCACGCGCAGCTGGACAAGTACCGCACGCTGTTCGACCGCATCAAGGCAGTCGCGCTCGGCCCGGAGAAGACCCAGGACCTCATCCACGCCTTGGTGCGGGAGCTATGAAGGGCAGGCCCATGAAGTCGGACTGGCAGAAGTCGTCGTACTGCTCCGAGGGCGCCTCCTGCGTCCACGTCGCCACCACAGCCGAAACGATCCATCTCACCGAAAGCAGCGACCCCACCGGCGCGATACTCACCGCCACCCCCGCCGCCTTCGACGCCCTCCTCGCCGTACTGAAGGGCGAAGTCCCCCATGACTGATCTCCCCCCCGACCTCGTCTGGACCCGTGTCGCCCCGCCGGAGGCGACCGGGCCCGGTCCGTGGATCGAGGTCGCCTTCGGCGAGAGCGACACCGGCGACGACGGGGACGCGCCCGTCCACCTCCGCGAGACCAGTACCCCGGAGACCGTCGTCACGACGAACCGCCGCAAATGGGACGCTTTCGTCCTGGGCGTACAGGCGGGTGAGTTCGACCACTTCGTCGCGGGGCACGAGAAACCGCATGCATAGAAGCCGTGTGTACGCGCTCCTGATCGACACCCCCGAGCCGGAGGCCGCCGCCACCTTCTGGTCCGCCGCGCTCGGGGTGCCCGCCCGTCCGGACCCGGCGGAGGAGCAGTTCACGTCGCTGCGTGAGGCCATCCCCGGGCTGGTCACGGCGGTACAGGCGATCGACGACGCCCCCCGCTTCCACCTCGACATCGAGACGGACGACGTGGAGGCCGAGACCGCCCGCCTGATCGGCCTCGGCGCGACGCAGGTCTCGCGCTGGCTGGAGTGCCGCATCCTGCGCGCTCCCGGCGGCCACCTGCTGTGCGTCCTGCCGGTGCACAGCGACCCCGAGGTCTTCAAAACGCAGGCCCGCACCTGGACGTGAGGCTCCGCCGGGCAGGGCTCCCGGCCGGCGGGGTTTCCCCCGCGACGCCCTACGGTCAGCCCCCGTTCCTGAGCACCTGTTGGCCGGATGGTCCGGGCCCGCCGCCGTGCCTAGCGTTCACAGGCATGACGCCGACACCACACGCACGCTCACCCCACGCACGCTCACCCCACGCACGCTCACCCCACGCACGTACGCCCCACGCACGTACGCGACCGTTACGGCGGCGCCGCACCGCGCTCGCCGCAGCGCTGACCGCGGCCCTCACCCTGCCCGTCCTCGCCGGCGGCACAGCCACGGCAGCCGCACCCGAACCCGGCGGCCACCACCGAACGGACCCGTCACAGCTCCAGCGCGATCTCGATGCCCTCACCGCGCTCGGCATCACCGGCGCCCAGACCCGCGCCATCGGCCCCGACGGCCGGCACCGCGTCGCCACCAGCGGCGTCGCCGACCTCGGCACCGGCCGGCCGGTCTCCCCGGACGGTCACTTCCGCATGGGCAGCACCACGAAGACCTTCACCGCCACGGTCGTCCTGCAACTCGTCGGGGAGGGACGGCTCTCTCTCGACGACACCGTGGAGAAGTGGCTGCCGGGTCTGGTCCGGGGCAACGGCCACCACGGCCGCAGGATCACCGTCCGCGACCTGCTCCAGCACACCAGCGGCATCTCCGACGTCGGCTACCCGAGCGCCGCGAGCGCCGCGGACTTCGAGCGCATGCGCTTCAGCCCCACGCCGGCCGAGAAGATCGTCGCCGCCGCCATGCGCCACAGGCCGCTCTTCCGGCCCGGCAAGGGGTGGAGCTACGCCAACACCGGTTACGTGATCCTCGGCATGGCGATCGAGAAGGTCACGGGACGCCCCTGGTACACCGAGGTCACCCGCCGCGTCATCGAGCCGCTTGGCCTCACCGGCACCAGCTGGCCCGGCCGTTCCCCCGACCTCCCCCTGCCGCACGCGACCGCGTACCAGCGCTTCGCCCCGGGTGAGCCCCTGGTGGACGTCACCCGGCTGATCAACGTGGACGCGTCGGGCGGACTCGTCACCACCACCGCCGATCTCAACCGCTTCTTCCGCGCGCTGCTCGGCGGACGGCTCCTGCGCCCGGCGGAACTGCGGCAGATGAAGGAGACCGTGCCCGTGGACGCGGCGACCCGGGAGGTCATGCCGGGGGCCGCGTACGGCCTCGGGCTCATGAGCGTCCCCCTCGACTGCGGCGGCAGCTACTGGGGCCACCCGGGCACCGACCCGGGGTGGGGCGACGACAACGGCACCACGAGCGACGGCCGGCGCAGCGTCGTGACCTCCTGGTCCACGCAGGCCACCACGGACCTGGACGGCGCGAAGAAGGTGGCCAGGGCGTACGCGGCACTGACCCGTCACGCCCTCTGCGCCGAGAAATAGGCCGGAGAGCAGGCGGGGCAGCAGGCCGAGGAGCGGGCGGGACAGCAGACGGCCGGCCCGAACCGTACGCCCACGGCGGGCCGATCCCGGTCGACGCCGACCGAACCCGATCAACTCAGGTCGACTCAGGTCGACTCGCGTCGGCTCAGGCCGGCACCGGTCACAGCCCCGCGGCGACCGCCGGAAAGCCGACCTTCGTCAGTTCCTCGGACACCGTCCACAGCCGCCGCGCCGCCACCGGATCGCTCGCCGCGGCGGTACGCCCCACCAGCGTCGGCCCGCCCCGCATCTCCGCCACCCCGTCCGGGCCGACGTAGCTCGCGCCGGGCAGGTCCGCCGTCGCCGCGTACAGGGTCGGCAGCGCGCCGGCCTGGTCGTCCTGGGCCACGAACCTGTTGGTGAGCCGCATGGCGGCGCGGGCGACGGGGTTCGCCGCGTGGCTCTGATCCACCACCTGCTGCACGGCATCAAGCCCCGCTGAGGCCCGACCCGCACAGCCCGGCCCGCACAAGCCCGGCCCCTCTCGCCCGTTGCCCGCTCCACGGGCCTCCCGCGTGCCACGGGCCTCCCGCACGCCCGGTCAAGCCACCGCCATCCCCCGCCCATCGCGCGCCCATCGCCCGGCCACGGCGCGGCCATCGACCAGCAATCCCCCGCCCGCCTCAGTAATGCGGAAGTCAGGATTCCGCAACTCACCTTGTTGTCGCGTACGCAACAAGCGACAGTCGTCGGCGGGCCGACCGCCCGCCGCCGGGGACCACGTACCGGTGGCACCGCCACCCGCACCGCCCCTGCCAACCATCCTCAGGAGGCTGTACGTTGCGTACCACACCCCCCAACCCCCGTCCGCCGCGCGCCAGATGGGCCCGCATCGGCTCGACGGCCGCCGCCACCGCCGCGCTCCTGCTCGCCGGCCTCGGCGCCACGGCCGCCCCGGCGGGCGCCACCTCCCAGACCGTGTCCACGGCCGCCGCCAAACCCGCGTCCCCGGCCGTCACCTGGGCCGCCGCCCCCTGCGCCACGCCCAAGAAGAAGGGCGAGCTGACCTGCGACTCCCTCCGCGTCACCAGCGGACTCACCGCCTTCCAGCAGCGCGCGGCACAGGAGGACGGCGCCGACGCCACGCCCCGGGCCGCCGACGCCTCCACCCCCTCCGGCTACGGCCCGTCCGACCTCCAGAGCGCCTACGGCCTGACCTCCGCCGCCGCTTCCAAGGGCTCCGGCGAGACCATCGCGATCGTCGACGCGTACGACGACCCGAACGCCGCCGCCGACCTCGCGCAGTACCGCTCGCACTACGGCCTGCCCGCCTGCACCACCGCCAACGGCTGCTTCAGGAAGGTCGGCCAGACCGGCTCCACGACCTCCCTCCCCGCCGCCGACAGCGGCTGGGCCGAGGAGATCTCGCTCGACCTGGACATGGCCAGCGCGACCTGCCCGAACTGCGGCATCCTGCTGGTCGAGGCCACCTCCGCCTCCATGGCCAACCTCGGCAAGGCCGTGAACGAGGCCGTCTCGCTCGGCGCGAAGTACGTCTCCAACAGCTACGGCGGCTCGGAGTCCGCCTCCGACACCTCGTACGACTCCTCGTACTTCAACCACCCGGGCGTCGCCATCACCGTCAGCGCGGGCGACTCGGCCTACGGCGCCGAATACCCGGCCGCCTCCCGGTACGTCACCGCCGTCGGCGGCACCAGGCTCTCCGCCGCCTCCACCACCCGCGGCTGGACCGAGAGCGTATGGCAGACCAGCAGCACCGAGGGGACGGGCTCCGGCTGCTCGGCGTACGACACCAAGCCGAGCTGGCAGACCGACACCGGCTGCGCCAAGCGCATGATCGCCGACGTCTCGGCCGTCGCCGACCCGGCGACCGGCGTCTCGGTCTACGACTCCTACGGCGTCACCGCGGGCTGGTACACCTTCGGCGGTACGAGCGCCTCCGCCCCCGTCATCGCAGGCGTCTACGCCCTGGCCGGCACCCCGTCCGGCGGCTCCTACCCGGCCCGGTTCCCCTACGCGCACCCCTCGGCCCTCAACGACGTGACCTCCGGCACCAACGGCACCTGCCCCACCAGCTACTTCTGCACCGCCACCACGGGCTACGACGGCCCGACCGGCCTCGGCACCCCCGCGGGGACGAGCGCCTTCACCGGCTGATCCTCCGTCACCGGCTCCCGGCGCAGGGGGCCGTGAGGCCCCAGAGGCGCACCGGAGACGAACGGGCCGCAGCACCCAGCCGCGGCCCGTTCGCCGTGTCCGGGTTAGCCTTCCCTCGGGAGCTCACGGAGATCACGGAGATCACCCGCGGACCATCGGCGCGCTCACCGAGCAGTGCCGTAAGAGGGGTCAACGACGGAACCACACCACAGGTTCCGCCCAGGCCTCATTGCCCGGCGTGACCTGCCGTGATACACAGAGTGACCATATGACTCCTTGCCTACCGCCCGACGTCTGTTCGAGGGATCACCTGAGGGCCGGCCCGGACCGGTGGCAAGGTATTCATACGAAACCCGCCAACCAATGACGCCAAGTCGACATCCGACAGCGCCATTGTCGGCGAGAATGAGGCGTGACCTCTGCGCCACCGCAGGGGCAAGCGGAACTACCCACCAGGGGCGGTGACTTACATGTTCTTTGCGGCCGACGAGGGAGACATCAACACCATTATCGGCGGGATCGCTCCGGACTGGGGGCCCTTCGGCAGCCTGGGCAACGAGGCGAAGGTGATGATCGAGGTGGTGATGGCGGTGGCCATCCTGCTCTGCCTCGGCATCGCCATCTGGGGCGCCGCAAAGCAGCGCATCGGCGCCACGGCCCTGCGCGACACCTTCAGCGCGGAACAGGGCAAGGGCCTCATCATCGCGGGCCTGACGGGGGTCTTCATCATCGGTTCACTGGGCACGTTGTTCACCATCGTGTACGGCATGGCCGTGTAGCCGGGCGCCCACCGCCCGTGCGGGGCGCGTCCGCTCGGTCTCCCCTCCACCCCACCCGTCCGTCGTGCCCACCGGCTGAGGTTGCGTTTCCCTGATGTCGAGTCACCACACCGCGCCCGCGCGGGAACCAGCACGGCTACCGTCGTACTCCTACGCGTTTCCGCACGAGGCCGAGGGGGCGTACGCGGCATGACTCCCGGGGACGAGCACGAGACCTCCGGCGGCTACGGCGGCACGGGCCACACCCGCACCCGCCTGCCCGAGGGCGACGACACGTACGGAGGCGCACGCCGAGGGGGCCGCTCCTCCTCCCGGAGCCTGGTCACGGTGGTCGGCGTCATCGTCCTTTTGATCGCCGCCATCGCCTTCGCGAACCGCGGCGAGGACGATCCCACCCCGACCACATCAGCAGGCTCCCAGCCGGAGGCGGCCCCCACGGCAGCGAGCGGCGAGAAGCCGGTGCAGTCGAAGTCGGGCGGAATCCCGACGGGGTTTGCGCATGATGCGCAGGGCGCGGAGAGCGCTGCCGCCAACTATTCCGTGGCGCTGGGATCGGCCGAGATGTTCAACAAGGCCAGACGGCAGGAGATCGTCAACACCGTCTACGCCTCCGACATCGCGGCAGCCAAGCAGGCCGACCTGGACAGTGCGTACTCCAGCGAATCGTTCCTGACGAAGATCGGCCTCCGTGAGGACGGCACGGCACCGACCGGCCAGACCTTCGTCTCCCGGGTCATCCCGGTGGGTACCAAGGTCAAGTCGTCCAGCGCGAGTGAGGCCACCGTCGAGGTTTGGTACACCTCGCTCTTCGGCCTGTCCGGCGAGAACTCCACCAACCCGGTGTCCGAGAGTTGGTACACCACCACCTACCAGCTGAAGTGGGTCGACAACGACTGGAAGGTCACCGACTTCCAGCAGAAGGACGGCCCCGTGCCCGTGGGCCGCGACCAGCGGGCCTCCACCGCCGATGACATGACGAAGGCTGTCGAGGAGTACGGAGGCTTCACGTATGCGCGCTAACCACCGTTTCCTCAAGGTCACCGCCGCCGTCGCCGCAGTCCAGGCCACTGCGGTGCTCCTGGCCACCCGCGCCGCCGCCGCTCCAACTCCGACTCCGACTCCGTCGGGGAGCAACGACCCTTGTGACCTCATCCGCGGCCCCGCCAAGGAGTACTGCGAACAAGGCAGCGCCCCCTCACAACGCTCCCCCGGCACCGACACCCTCACCGACACCCTCGACCCCCTCTCCTCCCTCGCGAGGGGCTGCGCCGACGCCGCCTCCTGGACCGTCAAGCAGCTCTCCACGGCCGTGAAGGAGACCGCCAACGTCGACTTCACCAACCCGAAGTTCCTCCAGCAGTACGCCGTCGTCTTCGCCGCGTCCGCCGTCCTCACGCTGCTGCTGTGGCTGCTGGCCGTGGCCAAGCGGGCCGTGCGCGGGGTCCCCCTCGCCACCGCGCTGTCCGAGGCGATCGGCTTCCTCTGGCTCACCGTGCTGGCCTCCGCCTTCACCCCGCTGATCCTCTACACCGTCGTCTCCGCGACGGACAGCATCAGCGACGTGCTCGCGAAGACGACGGGCAACCAGACGGACGCGTTCTTCGGCACCTTCTCGCAGGCACTCGAACAGGGCGACGACATCGGCGGCGGCCCGATCATGCTGATGCTGGTGTCGCTGGTCTCCATCGTCGCGGCCGGCATCCTCTACCTGGAGCTGTACCTCAGGGCCGTCCTGCTGTACGTCGGCGCCCTGCTCGGCGTCGTCGTGTACGCCGGCCTCGTCGACAAGAACCTGTGGGGCCACGTCCGCCGGTGGGCGGGCGTGATGATCGCGGTCATCCTCGTCAAGCCGGTGATCGTGATCGTCCTCGGCCTCGCCGGAGCCCTCGCCGCCGACGACGGCCCCGACTCGGTCGCCGCGATCGTCTCCGGCCTCGCCATCATCCTGCTGGCCATCTTCGCCAGCGGCATGATCTACCGCTTCGTCCCCGGCTTCGGCGACGAGATCGCGGGCTCCCGCGGCAACCGCATCATGCAGGGCGCCGAGGGCAAGGCCGCGGCCGTCATGACCTCCCCCGCGACCCTCGTCGCGCAGGGCATCAAGACGCACAGCACCCGCGCCGACCACAACGGCGGCGGAGGCCAGGGCGGATCGGGCGGAGCCCGCCCGAGCAACCCGGCGTCCGGCGGTGTCGCCGCGCACAGCACGCGTACCCCGAGCGGAGGCGGCGGATCTGTCCCCTCCGCCGCCCCCGCTCCCCGCGCGGGCAGCCCGGTGAACACCCCCCACGCCAGCAACACCCGCAACAGCAGTACCAACCGCACGGGAGGTGAAGGGCGTTGACGACCGAGTCCCACGTGTCCCATCCGGTCACGCCCCGCCGTACGTATCTGATCGGCCGCGCCCGGCCGAACGCGATCGTCGGCCGGAACCGCGAGACCGGTGAGATCGCGCTCATCATCGTCGGCGCGTTCCTCGGCATGATGTGCGGGCTCCTCGTCCCGGTGCTCACCCTGCGCATCGTGCTGCTGATGGGCCTGCCCATGCTCGCGCTGGCCGCGGTCTACGTGCCGTACAAGCGCCGCACGTTCTACAAGTGGTTCGAGATCAACCGCAGCTACAAGCGGATCACCAAGCAGGGCGCCGCCTACCGTTCCGGCGTCGTCGAGGCCGGCATCCGCCTGGACGGCCGCGAGGTGGAGGTCGGCCCGCCGCCCGGCATCGGCCGCATCACGTGGCTGGCCGCCCCGTTCGGCCCCGACGAGATCGCCGTACTGCTGCACGCGGACCGCCGTACGGTGACGGCGGCGATCGAGATCGAGGGCCCCGGCGTCGGTCTGCGCGACTCCGAGGACCAGGAAGCCCTCGTCGACCGCTTCGGCACCCTCCTCAAGCACGTGGCCAACGGCGACGGCTTCGTCACCCGCATCCAGATGCTCGCCCGCACCCTCCCCGCCGACCCGGACGCGCACGCCAAGGACGTCACCGTACGCGGGGACGAGAAGGCGCCGGCGTGGCTTCAGCAGTCGTACGAGCAGCTGCAGTCGATGGTGTCGACGAGCAGCGAGCAGCACCGCGCGTACCTCGTCGCCTGTATGCACTACACCCGCGAACTCGCCGCCGAGGCCCACGCCATGGCACGCGCGGCCCGCCCGCTCAACGGCCGCAAGCTCGACCGGGACGCCGGCCTCGCCGTCGTCATGGCCCGCGAGCTCACGGACATCTGCTCCCGCCTCCAGGAGGCGGACATCCGCGTACGCCAACCGCTGGGCCAGGGCCGTCTCTCCTCGCTCATCCACTCCATGTACGACCCGGACCACCCCATCGACCACATCCAGGCGATGACCAAGCGCAACGCCTGGCCGGCCGAGCTGGACGCGATGGAGCCGACGTACCTCCAGGCCAAGACGCGGGAATCCTCCACCCGCGCGCCCTGGTGCCATGCCACAGCCTGGGTGAAGGAGTGGCCGATGACCCCGGTCGGCGTCAACTTCCTGGCCCCGCTCCTGGTCCACACTCCGGACGTCATCCGCACGGTCGCCGTCACCATGGACCTGGAACCCACCGAGGTCGCCATCGAACGCATGCTCACCGAGAAGACCAACGACGAGGCCGAGGCGTCCCGCGCCGCCAAGATGAACCGCACCGTCGACCCTCGCGACATCGCCGCCCACAACCGTCTGGACCAGCGCGGCGAGGACCTCGCGAGCGGCGCGGCCGGCGTCAACCTGGTCGGCTACATCACCGTCTCCTCCCGCTCTCCCGAGGCGCTGGCCCGCGACAAGCGGACCATCCGCGCCTCGGCCGGAAAGTCGTACCTGAAGCTGGAGTGGTGCGACCGCGAGCACCATCGCGCCTTCGTGAACACGCTCCCGTTCGCCACCGGCATTCGAAGGTAGAGGAGCTGCCGCATGCGGGATCCGATGTCCATCCTCACCGACGCCTTCACGTCCTTCCTCTTCGGAAAGGTCGAGACGACCCGCCTGCCGGTGCGCACCTCCACGGGCCAGGCCCAGGCCGTCTACCTCCCGACCGCCGCCCCCGGCCTCGGCGACTCGGGCGTCATCATCGGCCGTGAGGTGTATTCCGGGAAGGGCTACATCTACGACCCCTTCCAGCTGTACGGCCAGCAGCTGCCCGCACCCCACTGGCTGGTCCTCGGCGAGTCGGGCAACGGCAAGTCGGCACTGGAGAAGACGTACGTCCTGCGCCAGCTGCGCTTCCGCGACCGCCAGGTCGTCGTCCTGGACGCACAGGGCGAGGACGGCGTCGGCGAATGGAACCTCGTCGCGCAGGAGCTGGGGATAACCCCCATCCGGCTCGACCCGATGGCGGCCCTGGACCACGGCATCCGCCTGAACCCCCTGGACCCGGCGATCACGACGACCGGCCAGCTCGCGCTGCTCCGGACGATCATCGAGGTCGCGATGGGGCACGGCCTCGACGAGCGCTCGGGCTTCGCGCTGAAGGTGGCGCACGCCTACGTCAACGAGACGATCGTCGACCGCCAGCCCGTCCTGACGGACATCGTCGATCAGCTACGGCACCCCGAGCCGGAGTCGGCCGAGGCGATGAACGTCGACATAGAGGACGTACGGGCGTGGGGCCTGGACGTGGCGCTGGTGCTGGACCGCCTGGTCGACGGTGACCTGCGCGGCATGTTCGACGGCCCGACGACGGTCGGCATCGACCTCGACGCCCCCCTCATCGTCTTCGACCTGTCCCACATCGACCGCAACTCCATCGCCATGCCGATCCTGATGGCCATCGTCGGCGTGTGGCTGGAGCACACCTGGATCCGCCCCGACCGCGTCAAGCGCATCTTCCTGGTGGAGGAGGCGTGGCACATCATCAACAGCCCGTTCGTGGCCCAGCTGTTCCAGCGGCTGCTGAAGTTCGGCCGCCGCCTGGGCCTGTCGTTCGTGGCGGTGGTCCACCATCTGTCCGACGTGGTGGACGGGGCGGCGGCGAAGGAGGCCGCGGCGATCCTGAAGATGGCGTCGACCCGGACGATCTACGCCCAGAAGGCGGACGAGGCCAGAGCGACGGGCCGGGTGCTCGGCCTGCCCCGCTGGGCGGTCGAGATCATCCCGAGCCTCACCCCCGGCATCGCGGTCTGGGACGTCAACGGCAACGTCCAGGTCGTCAAACACCTGATCACGGAGACCGAACGCCCGCTGGTCTTCACCGACCGCGCGATGACCGAGTCGTCCATCGACCACCAGCTCGCGGACGACGCCCTGCGCGCCGCCGAGCTGGAGGCGGAGGAACGGGCGGCGGCCTTCATGGAACAGCACCTCGATCTGGACGACTCGTCCGAGTCGACGGTGGCGTAGGAGAGCGGCATGAGACCGGTTGACGAGCGCGACCGCCGGCCGGACGGCCAGGGAGGCATTCCCGACGGCCTGCTGGTCGGCATACTCGCCTTCCTCCTCGGCATGACCGTCATGGTCTGGACGGCCACCGGCCTGGCCGCTCTGTTCGCCCACGGAGCCTGGCCCACGGGCGTCACCTTCGCCCGCACCCCCCTGGCCATGCGCCACCTCGTCGCCCGGCCCCACGACCTCGCCGGCGCCTGGCCGGAGGCCGACGCCACCGGCCTCTCGGGCTACGGCCTGTTCTGGGGCCTGCTCATCGGCCAGCTGATGATCCTGATCGTCCTGACGGTCTTCGTCCTGGGCACCGTGGCCCGCTGGAGAGCCGTCCGGGCGAGAAGGCGGGCGGCACTCACGACACCGCCGAGCGCGACACCCCACGACATCCCGGCGCCGCGACCGACGGACCCGGGACCGGCACACCAGCCCCCGGTCCCCTACGACCCCGCCCACACGCACGCACCGCCGCCCCCCGCCACGCCGACGTACGCCGAAGCCCACCCCCACACGGCCCCGCCGCCGCCCACGGACCCCCGCCCCACGACGCAGCCCTCCACCCAGCCCCCCACTCAGCCCCTCACCTCCCTGGCCGACAGCGCCCGTACCGGCGGATGGGAGGCCGCCCCCACCGCGGGCACAGTGCACTACGGCCCCCCGCCGGCCCGCCACCCCACCGCGATCCAGGCCGTGCGCGACGCGGAGGGCCCCGCCCTGATCGTCACCTCGAACCCCGCGATCTGGCAGGACACCAAGGACGCCCGGGCCAAGCTCGGCCCGGTCCACGTCTACGACCCCACCCACCTCTGTGACACCCCGTCCCGCCTCCACTGGTCCCCCACCTCCGGCTGCGAGCACAGACCGGCCGCGGCGGCGCGGGCCACCGCCCTGCTCGCCCCCATCCGCCCCACCGCGAAAATGGACCAGGCCCTCACCGACGTGGCCGAAACGCTCCTGCGGAGTTACCTGCACGCCGCCGCCATCGACGGCCGCACCATCCGCCACGTCCACCGCTGGTGCCAGGGCACCCAGGTCCAGGACGCCGTACGCACCCTCCGTACGCATCCCAAGGCGGCTCCCGGCGCCGCGGGGGAGCTGGAGGCCGCCCTCACCGCCCACCCCGAACGCCGCGACATCGCCCAGGAGTTGACCAGCCGGGCCCTGTCCGCCCTGTTCACGGTCAACGTCCGCGAGGCCTGCACCCCCAACCGAACCGATGCCCTCGCCCTGGATTCCTTCGTGGACGAGGGGGGCACGCTTTACGTGGTGGGTGAATCCATCGAGGACCCGCGCACCAACCCGGGCGCGATGCCCCTCCTCACGGCCCTCACCTCAAGCGTGGTCGAGCGCGGCCGGCACATGGCCGGACGGTCATCCTCCGGTCGCCTCGACCCACCACTCACACTCGTCCTGGACGACGTGGCCGCCGTGGCCCCGCTTCCCCAGCTGCCGGAGCTGCTGGCCACCGGAGCGGACCGCGGCCTGCCGACGCTGGCCCTGCTCCGCTCCCGCGAACAGGCCCGCACCCGCTGGCCGAACGCCGAACTCCCGGTGTGAGACCCCTCAGTCCCGCACCCGGTCGAGAACGAACTCGTACTCCCGGTCCTCGTCGTCCCCCAACGCCACGGTCACCCCGCTCGGCACGAACCCCACCTTGCGGTAGAACCGCTGCGCCCGCCCGTTCTCCTCATGCACGATGAGCCGCACCCGCTCCGCCCCACGCTCCCAGGCCCACTCCACGCCGGCGTCGAACAGCACCTCGGTCAGCCCGCTCCCGCGCTCCTCGGGCCGCACGAACACCGCGACGACATGGGCCTGCTTCCGCTCCACCGGAAACCCGGCCCAGTCCGTCGTCCCGGGCTCCTCCATCAGGACGGTCAGCGTCCCCACCCACTGCCCGTCCGGCCCTTCGGCGATGATCTGCTGCGTCCCCTGTGCCCCCTCGGCGCCCCCCGCCGTCCGCTCCTGCCAGAAGGAGTCCGGCCTGGCCGCGGCCTCCTCGTACGTCTCCAGGAAGGCGAGGTGCGCCACCGGATCCCGCAGCGCCGCGAGCCGCAGCTCCTTGGCAGCGGGCCACTCCTCGGCGCGCACGGACCGGATCACATAGCTACTCATGCCGGCCACGCTAGCGCCCCAGTACGACCGCCCTCACGTCATATACGCCCCAGGGACCTGTCCTAAGGCCTGTAAACGCAGAAAACCCCCGTGCCGAAAGGCACGGGGGTTTTCTCAACAATTGTTCG